>CARDPF010000006.1 GCA_948960675.1 uncultured Eisenbergiella sp. | reverse complement strand
CTGTAATGGCCATGCGCCACTACAGGCTGCCGGGAAGCCGTCCCTGCCTCTCCCCCTGCAAAATTGATTTCCGTGTCACCCATCCATCTGCCGGTTAATCTACCCGCTCATCCCCCCAGAAAAACAGGGCCACCGTTCCCGGGCCTGTATGGGAGCCGATCACCGTACCGATATCGTTAATCAAAACCCTGCCGTCCAGATGTGGAAATTTCTCCTCCACAAGGCGGGCCACTTCCTTGGCATCCTCCAGACAGGCCGACTGGGAAATATAGCATTTACCGCTATACGCCATTCCCCCCTGGGCATGCTGCTCCATGCGCTTAACCAGTTCGCGTATGACCTGTTTTTTCCCCCTGCATTTTACCCTGGGGATCAGCCTTCCCTGCGAATCCATATTCAAAAGCGGGCAAATGTGCAACGCCTGCCCCACATAGCCGGAGACCTTGGAAATCCGTCCCCCGCGGATGTAACTGCTCAAATCCGTGGAAAAAAACCAATGGTGCAGACGCAGTTTATTCTGCTCAATCCACTGTGCGTTCTCTAAAAATCCCATTCCGTCCCGCCGGTTTTCCAACGCTTTTGTCAATAAAAGCCCAAATCCGGAGGATGCCCCCAAAGAATCAATCACAATCACCCTGCGCCCCGGATATGCCTCTTCTATCTGCGCTTTGGCAACATTTGCAGAATTCACGGTCCCGGAAATCCCGCTGGAAAGGGCCAGATGGATAACGTCCTTGCCTTCCTTTACGAATTTCTCAAACAGGGCTGCATATTGCTGCGCATTTACCTGGGAGGTCACCGGCTGCGCACCGTCGGCAATTTTTTGGTAAAACGCCTGCGGCGTGACGGAGGTATATAAATCGTCACAGTATTCTACACCATCCATCTGATAATGGAACATCACAAAAGGGACTTGGTTTTGCTCCATAAAGTCCCTGCTCATGTCCACGGTGGAACAACAGGTAATCACATATGTATCCATTCCTTTTTTCCTTCCTTATCCGATGCCGTTTCCTCTTCCTTTTCAGTCTTGGTACTCTTTTAAAAATTGCCCTGCATCCATGCTCCTGCCGTCCCGCCAGATTCTTTCCAGATCGTAAAACAGGCGGTTTTGCCTGTCAAATACATGCACGATCAGGTCCCCATAATCCATTAAAATCCAGTTTCCGGTCTGGTAGCCTTCCACATGTTTCACCGCATATCCGGCCCTGCCAAGCTTCTCCTCCACACTGTCAATCATGGCCTGTACCTGATTTTTGTTATTGCCGCTGGCAATCAGGAAATAGTCCGCAAGAACGGAAACATGACTGATATCAATCACGCAGATATCTTCCGCCTTTTTATCCTCCAACGCTTCAATCGCAAGTCTGGTCATCCCTACCGCCTGTGTCATTCAGTCCTGTCCTCCATTCTTGTAAAAATCATAGGTTTTCTGTGTCATGGAATCTATTTCCATTTTGCAGCGGCTCAGATACTGCAGCGTGTCCTCCAATGCCGTAAGCAGCGCCTGATCCAAATCCACAAAGGCAAGCTTGCGAATCTTTTCAAGATTGGGGGCCTGTCTCCTTCCCGGCTCTATATAATCCGCAATCCAGACAATTTTCTCCAAAAGCGACATGCCGGGCCGTCCGGTGGTGTGGTTTAAAATGGCATTGATCACATCTTTATCCGTCACGCCGTATTTTTTCATGGCCAAAAAACTCCCCACCTTCGCATGCAGCAAAAACGGATTTTGCTCCTCTGCCTTTGTCACGGCAATATTGTGCTTTGCACAGATGGAAAGCCTCTTTTCATTGGTCATGCATTTTGCACAGTCGTGCAAAAGCCCGGCAACCAGCGCGTTATTCATATCCTGTCCATACCGCATGGCAAGCGCGGCCGACGTATAGGCTACCCCTAAGGTGTGTTCGTAACGCTTGGCATCCAATTTTTTTTCCATGGACCTGCGGATTTTGGTAATATCTGACTGCTTCATGGAAGCCCCCTCCTAGGCATAATAATGGTTTTGCTCCAAAAAGATCCTGACGTTTTCCGGGACAAGATAGCGGACCGAATGTCCCTGTCTGCACTTGTCGCGGATATCTGTAGCGGAAATGGCAACGCAAAGGGATGGCAGCATACGGATATCCGCATGGTATTTTTCCGATAGGTAAGATGCCTGCTTTAAAATCCCAGACTCCTGCCATCCTTCCCGGACGGCCGCCACCGTCACACAGGCGGAAAAAATCCCCTGCGGGTCTTTCCAGCTTTCCATATGAAACAAGGTGTCTGCCCCCACAATGTAGTAAAGCGTTGCATCCGGATTTTTACGGCCAATCTCCTGCAGTGTCTCGCAGGTATAAGAGTAACCCTCCCGCTCCACCTCCATGGCGGACACCTTGAAATACGGGTTGTCTGCAGCTGCCATTCTCACCATCAAAAGCCGCACGCTTCCGGGAAGAATCCCCTCCTGCTCCTTCATGTAGGAGCAGCCGCTGGGAATCAGCCAGACTTCATCCAATTCGCAGAATGTGCGTGCAGTCTCCGCCAAAAGCAGGTGCCCGTTATGAATCGGGTTAAAGGTTCCCCCCAGGATACCGATCTTTTTCATCACATATACTCCCTCACGGAAGCGGAAGTTCAATCTTTTTCTTCTCCCTGCTTTCCTTGTATAGGACAATTTTTTTCCCTATCACCTGCACAAGGGTGGAATGGGTGCGCTCCGCCACCATCTCTCCGATTTTTCTCGGATCCTCCATGCAGTTTTTCAGGACGGAAATCTTGACCAGTTCCCTCACCCGCAGGGCATCCCGTATGGCCTCCGTCCCCTCCGGCGTCAAACCTGCCCTGCCGATCTGGAAAATCGGATCCAGTCCGGAGGCCAGCTTCATCAGATACGCCCTTTGTTTGCTCGTCAAATTTATCATATAAACCTTCCTGCCCGCCATAGCAGGCGCAAATTCACGGTTGAAAAACCATCGCGTTTCTATTTGTAATATTGGAAGGACAGGCCATACATCCGGACCGTATCCTCCTCCCTGATTCCCAGCTTCTCCAGTTCCTCCAATATGCCGGAGGTTTTTAAAAACTGTTGGAAAAAGGCAAACCCTTTTTCGGACTCCAGATTGGTATATCCCAGCATCCGCTCAATCCTGGGCCCCTCCACCACATATTCGTCCGCCTCCTCATCATACAAAACCGTATACGGTTCGTCGGAACCGGTAAAAGCAAGTTCCGGAAAAAATTCCGGCTCAAATACCACAGGGGTTTCGTCCAGCCCGTCCAACATCTGCCGCACATGGTAAAGCAGCTTCTGCACCCCTTGGCCGCTGACTGCGGAAACCGGGAAAACCAAAACGCCCTGCGGTTCAAATTCTGCCCGGATTGCCGCAATACGTTCCTCCCCTGCCGCATCGTAAATCGCATCCACTTTATTCGCCGCGATCACCTGCGGTTTATCGGAAAGCCCCGCATGATAATTTTGCAGTTCCCGGTTGATTGCATAAATATCCGCAATCGGGTCACGCCCTTCCGTACCGGCCGCATCCACCACATGGATCAATACCTTCGTCCGCTCAATATGGCGCAAAAACTCATGTCCCAGTCCCACGCCCTCACTGGCCCCCTCAATCAGTCCCGGGATATCCGCAATCACAAACCCTTTTGCGCCCTCCAGGTCCACCACCCCAAGGTTTGGCTGTAAGGTCGTAAAATGGTAATTGGCAATCTTAGGCCTGGCATTGGTCACACGTGAAAGGAACGTGGATTTCCCCACATTCGGAAAACCCACCAGCCCCACGTCCGCAATGACTTTTAATTCCAGCTGCAGCCAAAGCTCCCTTGCCGGCTGGCCGGGCTGTGCGTATTTGGGCGCCTGCATCGTGCTGGTGGCATAGTGCTGGTTTCCTTTTCCGCCCCTTCCCCCCTTGAGCAAAACCACCCGGCGGTTGTCCCCGGACATATCCGCAATGACTTTTCCCGTCTCAAATTCCTTGATGACCGTTCCCTGCGGAACTTTCAAAATAATGTCCGCCCCGTCTTTGCCGCGGCAGTTTTTCTTATTCCCTTCCTGTCCGTCCTCGGCCTTATACTTGCCCACATGCCGGAAATCCGTCAGGGTATTGAGTCCTTCGTCCACAACAAAAACGACGTCCCCTCCCCTGCCCCCGTCTCCGCCGTCCGGGCCGCCTGCGGGAACAAACTTCTCCTTGCGGAAAGAGACATGTCCATCGCCCCCCTTGCCGCTTCTTACATAGATCTTTGTTCTGTCTGCAAACATTTCCACCTCTTGCCTGCCGCTCCCATAGGAAAAAAAGCCCCAGACATTTCTGTTTGGGGCTTTGCCTTACTGTTCCACAGGATATACGGAAGCCTGCTTTCTGTCTCTTCCTTTTCTCTCAAATCTCAAAATGCCGTCCACCTTTGCAAACAAGGTATCGTCACCACCCCTGCCGACATTGATGCCGGGATGGATCTTGGTTCCGCGCTGTCTGTAAAGAATGTTACCGGCTTTTACAAACTGTCCGTCCGCCCTTTTTGCCCCCAGTCTCTTGGATTCGGAATCCCTGCCGTTCTTGGTGGAACCGACCCCCTTCTTGTGAGCAAAAAACTGAAGGTTCATCTTCAACATTTCCTACACCTCCTCAAATTTCAGTCTCAGGTACTTCTTTCCATACGCCCGGGCCACGTCCTGCAGTCCCAGCACCATGGCATCCATGAGAAGCTGTGTGCCCTCATTTACAGGATCTGCAAAACAAACTTCCAGAACGCCGTCCTCCTGCCCTTTTGTCACATGCATGTCCTGCCCGGCAAACCGCTCTGCCGCATTTACGGTATTGATTGTCAAAACGGAAACCGCACTGCATACAATGTCCGTGCCGCTATGGCCATAACCGGCATGCCCCGTACATACAAAGCCTGCGTACCTGCCATCTTTTTTCTTTTTTACCAAAACCGTGGTCATAACACATACCAAAAAACCGATGGCCCATCAGCCATTGATCTTTTCAATCTTTACCTGTGTGTATGCTTGCCTGTGGCCGTTCTTCTTATGGTAACCGGTTTTTCTCTTATACTTGTAAACGATAATCTTGCGGCCTTTTCCTTCGCCGACGACGGTCGCCGTCACGGTTGCCTGGGCCACGCTGTCTCCCACCTTTAAGCCGTTATCATTCACTGCGATTACCTGGTCAAACGTCACGGTATCTCCGGCTGCTGCGTTGAGCTTCTCCACTTTTAATACATCGCCTTCCGACACCTTATACTGCTTGCCACCTGTTGCAATAATTGCGTACATCTAAGACACCTCCTGTCAAGCGTTAAATAAATTAACGTTACTCGCTAACTGTGGTGGCGCCTGCAGGCGCACTTTTACCTCGTTATGCGGCATACCCATACAGCTTAACATTCCCCCACGCCTTTGTCAAGTACTTTTATACCGCTTTCACGGAAACATGTTATAGTTCAGCCATAATCCCGCGAAGTCAAAATCGTGCCCTGTGCGCGATTTTGCGAGGGCTTCACGCACACAAAACGCGATAAAATCGCGTTTTGTGTGCATCTTCCGTAACAGTTTAGCCGAAGGCTAAACTGTTACGCTTTCTGGGTCTTCAGGGTCTGGATGCCCTCTATTACAAGGATTACCGCCAGAATAATCAAAAGCACACCGAAAAATACCTGTGCATAGGGACCCCAGTCGCTCGTTCCCGCCATAATAAGGCCAACCTGATTTTTCACGGTCAGGGCAAGGGAACAGATCGTGACCACCATCATGAAGGCCATCGGAAATAAGAACATCTTATTATTCCTGCCCACATTGCCAAGCCAGGTTGCCACGGCCAGCAGCCCCAGTCCTGCCAGCAGCTGGTTGGCAGCGCCAAACAGCCCCCAGATCTTGCTGTAACCAGTCAAACCAAGAAGAATCCCCAATACAACCGTCACTGCTGTCGCAAAATACGGATTTACCATCAGTTTTTTCCAACCTTCCTTGACATCCCCAACGGTCTGTCCCGGCTCAAGCCAAAATTCCTGAAACATAAAGCGTCCCAGCCTGGTTGCCGTATCCAGGGATGTCAGGCAAAATGCAGAATAGGTCAGGACAAGCAATGTATACAAAATATTTTCCAGACCTTTCAATCCGGGAATGGCCGCTACCATACCGGCGATACCGCCTGCAAAAATATCGGTCGCACCGTTTGTCGTTCCGATTTTTCTGGCATACCCAATTGCACACAGGGTAAGAATCGCAAGCACACACTCTAACAGCATGCCGCCGTACGCAATAGGCTTTGCGTCTTTTTCTTTGTCCAACTGCTTGGAAGTGGTTCCGGAAGATACCAGGGAATGGAAACCGGAAATCGCACCGCATGCCACTGTAGTAAACAAAACCGGAAACAAGTACTGGACACCGTTACCGTTATCCACCGCAAATCCCCCAAAAGCAGGGAATAAGTCTGGATCAATGGAAGGGTGCGCACCCACCACGCCAATCACTGCGATCCCCAGCATGGCATAAAGCAGGAAAGAACTTAAGTAGTCACGCGGCTGTAACAAAATCCAAACCGGTGTCACGGAAGCCACCGCGATATAAATTCCCACAATAACCATCCATGTATTGGCAGACAGATAAATCGGATGAAAATTCATGCCGACGGCTATGACGATTACAATCGCAACCACCCCTGCCACAGATGCAATTCCCATGGGGACATTGCGTCTGTACACAAGAAATCCAAATACAATGGCAATCAGGATAAACAAAACGGACACCATGGCAACACAAGCCTGGGAAACCGACGCCGCATAATCAACCGCACCTGTCTCCGTATAGCTTGCGCCAAAAGTGGATGCCACAATGGAGCCAAACGCTGCAACCACCAGAATCAGGGTCAGGTAAGCAAACGTAACAAACAGCTTTTTCGCACGACGGCTCATGTTGGCAGAAATAATCTCCCCAATGGATTGTCCCTTGTGACGGACAGACGCAAACAATGCACCGAAATCATGCATCCCGCCAAAGAAAATACCGCCGATTAAAACCCATAACGTTACGGGAAGCCACCCGAAAATGGCAGCGCCGATCGGTCCGGTAATCGGCGCCGCCCCGGCGATGGATGAGAAATGGTGTCCCATCAAAACAGGAGCCTTTGCAGGCACATAATCCACACCGTCCTGCAGGGTATGGGCAGGGGTTTCTTCCTGATTCTCCCCAACTCCCCACTGCTTTGCCAGCCAGCCTCCGTAAAAGATATAGCCACAGACTAAGACTGCGATACAAATAACCAAAAGCACCAATGCATTCATACACACTCTCTCCTTTTCATAAAACTTTACCTAATATTTTTTTCAAAACTTTCGCCGTCGAATGGCCGCTGAAATTGGAATAAACCCTGCCTTTCCCCAAATCCAGCACGGCGACATGATAATCCATCCAACCATGCAGCGAAAAATGAAAACTTTTGTAGATCCGGCATTTCTTCACCGCTAAAAGGGCTGCTTTTTCGCAGGAAGTGCAGATAAACACCGGCGTGATGAAAGAGTACATATGACCAGGGCCCACATGAATCCGCTTCATGCCGTCCTCATAGACAAAGTCCCGCCACTCTTCAAAAAGGGGAAGCGTAAGACATGGGACATCCAAAAGATAAAGAAATTCTTCACTGTCGGCAGACCATAATTCCGCCTTCTTAGAAAGTACATATTTCCCGGAATGCGCAAAATACTCGCAACGTGCCCTGAGCGGCTTTTGTGCTTCCCCAAACCGTTCGATATTATAATAAGCCCGATAGCTGTCAAGCAGCCGCCCCACAATTTCTTCCCTTGTTTTTGACATATTGACTCTCCACCGGATATGCTCCTATACAAAATACCATTACGCCTTATGCCAAATTGTAACTTTGTACATTATAGCAAGCCGATTTTCAAAAGTCAATTTTTTCATAAAAAAATATGAAAAATCAAATATGATTATAACTTTTTTATAAACTTTCTAAAAGTTTTTCAAAATATGCGGGTAAGGGGGCACAGGTTTCCACATATAACCCGGTCACCGGATGTACAAATCCAAGCGTCATGGCATGAAGGGTCTGTCCCGTCAGAGAGGAAAAGGGGCACTTTTTGGGGCCGTATACGCCATCCCCCAAAAGCGGATGCCCGATGGATGCCATATGCACGCGGATCTGATGGGTTCTTCCGGTCTCCAGCCGGCACTCCACATAAGTGTAGTCCAAAAAGCGCTGCAGCACCCGGTAATGTGTCACCGCCTCTTTTCCGTTTTGCCGGTTGACGGCCATCTTCTTGCGGTCCTTAGGATCCCTGCCGATGGGCGCATCGACGGTTCCCTCCCCCTGATCCAGCACGCCGTGCACAATGGCCCGGTACGTACGCACCACGGAATGCTCCTTTAGCTGCAGGGCGATCGCCTGGTGTGCCCGGTCGTTTTTACACACGATGACGGAACCGGTGGTGTCCTTGTCTATGCGGTGCACGATTCCGGGCCGCAGTACCCCGTTGATACCGGACAGCTGTCCTTTGCAGTGAAACAGAACGGCGTTCACCAGCGTGCCGCTGTAATGCCCCGCCGCCGGATGTACCACCATCCCTTTCTGCTTATTTACCACCAGGACATCGTCATCCTCATACAGGATGTCCAGAGGGATATCCTCCGCAAGAACGGCTGCTTCCTTGGGTTTTGGCAGGGCAAACGCAATATCGTCCTCGGCCCTGACCCGGTAATTTGCCTTGACGGGCTGCCCGTTGACACTCACCCGCCCCTCCCGGATCATTTTCTGAATGTAAGAGCGCGACAAAAAATCGATAAGCACGGTGATGCACTTATCGATCCTCTCATCCTCCCATTCCTCCGTCACGCTATACCGAAATAAATCCATGCCTATACCGCCTCCCCCTTCTTTCTTTTTAAAAAGGAGAAATCCGCTTCCTCATAAGGCCCTTTAAACACTACCAAAAGCCCCAGCGCGCACATAAAGGAAATATACATATCCGCCACATTAAAAATCGGGAAATCAATCAGGCTGATATAAATGAAATCCACCACATAATCCAAACGGATGCGATCCACAAAATTCCCAAGCGCCCCGGCCGTCATAATCCCTCCCATGACATGCAACAGCCGGTATTTCTTCTGGTCCGGCATGCGCCACAACGCATATCCGAAAAAAGCCAGCACAAAACAGGTCATAAACACAAAAAAAACCTTCTGGTTCTGTAAAAAGCCAAAAGCCGCTCCCCGGTTTTCCAGATACCTTAGTTCCAGCACCCCTGCAATCAACCCAACAGGCGGCTGCCCCTTTAGGTATGTCACGGCCAAATACTTTGTAAACTGATCCAGCAGCAATCCTGCAAGGGCAATCCCAATGTCGATAAAAAACATCCTCTTTCCCTTCATTCCCCGTCCTCTTCCCGAAAATTCACCTCTTCCAGCGCAGCCCGCATCTCCCCATCCGTCACGGTATCATCCAAAACCGCTTTTCCGATCCTATCCAGAAGAACGAACCGCAGCCGCCCGCCTTTCCTCTTTTTGTCCGAATAAGTCAGGCGTATCACCTCCTCCACATCCAGGGAGTCGATGGAAATGGGCAGTTTAAAAGGTACGAACATATCCCGGATTTCATAATACTCTTCCATGGAAATCCGCTCTTTTTTCCAGGATATATAGGCTGCGGCCACACAGCCCAGGGCCACACATTCCCCGTGCAGCAGGGAAAAACCGCTGTTCTTTTCGATGGCATGCCCAAGGGTATGCCCGAAATTTAAAAGCGCACGCTCCCCCCGTTCGGTGGGATCCTTTTCCACAACAGCCTTCTTAATTTCGCAGCTTCTTTTTACCATGTCTTTGAGCGTCCCCGGTTCCCGGTCACAGATCTCATACATATTGGCAATCAGCCATTCATAATACCGGCTGTCCTTAATCAGTCCATGCTTCATCACTTCCGCAAAACCATTGTAAAACTGCCGTCCCTCCAGTGTCTGCAGGGTATCCATATTCATATATACAAGTCTGGGCATGTGGAAAGCGCCCACCATATTCTTGTAAGAGTCAAAATCCACCCCGGTTTTCCCGCCGATGCTGGAATCCACCTGCGCAAGCAATGTGGTGGGAATCTGGATAAAATCCACCCCCCGCAGATAAGTCGCCGCCGCAAACCCGGTCAAGTCTCCCACTACGCCGCCGCCCAGCGCAGCCAGCATGTCCGTCCGGTCAAAATGGCGTTCAATCAAAAACGCATATAAAGACTGCACCGTCGAAAGGTTCTTGTTCTCCTCCCCCGCCGGAAAGGAAAAAACCTCCAGGACACCCACAAAAGGGGACAGTGCCTCCAAAACGCTGTCTTTATACAGCGCCTCCACATTACTGTCCGTCACAATACAGACCTTTCTCTGCCGCATGGTTTCATCTGCCATAAACCACTCTGCCAGATCCGAAAAGCCATTGGAAAACAAAATATCATAACCGGAGTTTTCTTTCCCCAAAACCGTCATTGCCTCTGCCATATCCGCCTCCGTCCATAACCGTCCTTCACGCTTCGCGAAATTTCCTATCGTAGAACAAAAAGTGTGTACCGCGTACACACTTTCTATTTTCCTTATCCGGTCAGTTATCACCGATATTCATGGAACCACTTAAAATCTCCTGAAAATCCCCGGAAATATCCACACTGGCCGGTGTAATGATAAAAATAAAATGAGAAATCTTCTGTAAGTTGCCGCTGATGGCAAAACAGGAGCCGGATGTAAAATCAATAATCCGCTGGGCAATGTCCACATCAAGACCCTCCATGTTCAAAACAACGGTACGGTTGGAAAGGAGCGTCTCGGTAATCTCCCTGGCATCCTCCACACTGGTGGGTTTGATCACACATACCTCCATACCGTTCATACCGATCTTTTTGGAGGCCGGGCGCATAGGCGTCACCTTCGGCGCCGGCTTTCTGCCCCTGTCGTCATCGTCATAGGAGTCAGCTTTTGCAATGTTCCTGATTTTGGGTTTCTTCTCGGCAGGTGCATCATCCTCATCATCATAATAATCGTCGTCATAATACCCATCTTCATCTTCATCGTTCAGCTTCATGTAGTTTAAAAACTTGTCCATTACTCCCATTATAAAAACACTCCTTTATCTGTCATGCTGGCTTCTTGTCCCAAAAATTCCGGTTCCAACCCGGACATACCCGGCCCCCTCTTCCAAAGCGACCGTGTAATCATTGGTCATACCCATCGACAAAACATACATAGATACATTATCAATGTTTTTGCGCGCTATGTCAACAGATAATTGCCGCAAACGCCGGAAATATTTCCGGTTCTCCTCGGGGATTTTGGTATTTGGCGCTATCGTCATCAGCCCTTTGATGTGGACTTTGGGCAGCGCTGCCACCGCTTCTACCAGTGCACAGGCCTCCTCCACGCATACGCCAAACTTACTTTCTTCCTGCGCCACATTCACTTCTATCAAAATATCCACATCCGTATCTTTCCTGACCGCCTCTTTGCTGATTTCCCCTGCCAGCCGGTAGGAATCCACACTGTGTATCAAAACGGTCTTTCCAACCAAATCCTTCACTTTATTGCGCTGCAAATGTCCGATCATATGCCAGCGGATATCTTTGGGAAGCTGTTCATACTTTTCCACAAGTTCCTGTACCCGGTTTTCGCCGAAATCCCGGATCCCCTGCCCATAAGCCTCCATCAGCATGGATATGGGCTTGGTCTTGCTCACAGCGATCAAAACGGCGCTGTCTTGCCGGCGCCCTGCCCGCTCCAGTGCTTTTTCCATATTACTTTTCACCTGCAAAATATTCTGTCCAATGGTTTCCATAAAACTCCCCCATAAAGCTTTCATGCAACACTCCACACCAGTCTGCACCCCTGCAAGCCTTTTCAGTCATAAACCAGTTCATCCAAATTCTGGATCGACTGTGCGTTTAAAACAATATTGTCATAGGCGCTTAATCCATAAGTGGTGTTGGCCTTGATGATGGCATACTCTTCATTCTTATCCAAAACCTGTATTTCCTTAAAATCCGCGTATCCCTTGTTGATGTTATATACCCCGTCCAACGTCGCACTTCTGGAAATCGTATAGCTTTCCTGGGAATCCGGCATGATCAGGTGATCCCCAACCGAAAGGACGGCGTTATCCAGATAATAATCGGTCTCCGTCTCCTGATAGACCGAAACCGGCACAAATTCCGTGGTGAGCGTATTGCCCTCCCCCGGCTTTTCCACCAAGACACCGCTGTTGCCCGCGTTACCTTTGGTAATGTACTCCTTGGGAACCAAAAAAAATTCTTTTGTGACAATGGCGGAATTGGGCACCTTCAGCCCCGTCTCCAATTCCGTTAACAATTCAATCTCCAAAAACCGGTCGGTGACAAATGTAACCATGGAATTATTGAAATCCAGCTTTGCAAAAACTTCCTCCCCACCCTTGTCCAAAATCGTCACCTGTCCCCAGGATTCATACTGGTTTTTCAGGAAACGTACCTTGACATATTCCGCCTCCTCCAACTCCGCCGCCTTTGCCCTGTCCACCTTTATCACGGCAGACCAGTTTTCATCGGTGGAAAGCTTATAAAGGGGATCCTTATCCGCCACCAGTTCGTTGGTGATTAGCTGGTTTTTCACATAATTTTCCTGTACAAAATCGTCGCTTGTAATATCCTGCGCCGTCTTTTGCTCATATCCGTCCCAATAGTAGGAAATAATCCCGGATTCCGGCGTCCTGCACAGCAAAACCGGCTGACTGGCGGAGGCGTCGTTTAATTTTGCCAGATTTTCCAGAACATTGATATTGGCAAGCTTTAGTACGGTTCCCTCCAGTTCATACTTAAAGTCGTACACGGATTCAAAACGGTCTTTCGTAAAAACATTGCAAAAAGCGGTGATGCTGCCTTTGAGTTCCTTAAGGTCACTGTCCGAAAGCGTCGCATGCTCGGCATCCTGCTCATTCAAAATTTCCCTAAGCTGCCCGCTCTCGTCCACCGTGCACACCAGCTGTCCGCTGCCAACGCGTTCCCCTTCCCTTGCGTAGTAATTGATATACCCGGAATACTCGCTTTCCACCAGCCTCTCCTTACGCAGCGCAATCGCCGTGTAAACATTGTTGGAGGACAGGGAGCCGTTCATCACCGTATATGGCCGTATATTTTTGGAATTAAAAAAATAGCCGACTACGCAGACCGTGATATACAAAAAAATGGCACCAAAAATAACCATGCCAAGGTTGACATTCAACGGTTTGCGGTACTGTCTGATTTTTCCGTTATCATTCCCCTGCCCCAAGCCAAAACCTCCAAACCGGCGGGACATACCACAGATGCTCCTGCAGTTCCAGCCAAAACAGCGCCCTCCAAAAACAAGCCCCGGGACTCTTCCGGGGCTTATCCAAAGGCGCACAATCCATCGTCATCTCCGCCTGCACATGTACAGACAGCGTCGTAAATCCCTGTTACACAACTGTTACCTAAAGCGATACAATGACTTTCGCTTTCAGCTGCTCGGCGAGTTCCCCCTCGTTTTGGGAAACACTAAGAACAAAATCAACCCCAAATTTCTCGCTCATCTTATCCAGCTTGGCGACAACAGGGCTGATATCCTGTCCTTCCAGACAGGCAATCTTTAAAAAGCTGTCAAAATACATCTGTTCCAAATCATGGTCCTGAGAAATAATGCCGCCCACAAATCCCAAAAACGCTTCGCTATTGTCAATCATGTAATCCGGCGCCACAATCAGGCGCACCTTATTGTTAAGTTCATACATATGTTTGGTACTCTTGTCCAGATAGACAATGCTTCCATTGACCTTCTTGATCTCGGAATTTACTTTATCCAATAAGTGTTTGGTCTTGCCTTTCCCCTTCTCGCCTACAATCAATTGAACCATGGTAATCCCTCCTAAAGTATGCTTTCATCATATGATACATCTATTATAGTTGAATTGTCCCAAAAAGACAACCTTTATTTTTCACCCCGCTATTTTTCCGAGCAGCTGCGTCATCTGCGTATACATCAGCTGGCGCTCTTCGGATTTTAAAATGACCGCAATATAGGGATTGCTGGCGGCATCCCTTGCCAGTAAAACCAGACAGTTTTTGGCAGCGTTGGTCGTCCCCGTCTTGCCGCCAACCACATTGACCTGATCCGGTGGCTGCGCGTTGCCGCTCAAATACCAGTTCGTATTTTTTAACTCCAGCTTCTTGGAATTGCCGCTGCCATCCGTGTAGACGCTGTCATAATTGGTCATACTGATAATCTCATTTACCAACTCGTATTTGGTGGCTTCGTTGAGAATCAGATACATATCGTATGCCGTCACATAATGATCCTCTGCAGTCAGCCCATGGGGATTGACAAAATGGCTGTTGGTCGCACCGATTGCACGCGCCTCTGCGTTCATCAATTCCGCAAACGCCTCCACACTGCCGGAAATGTGCTCCGCAATTGCCACGGCAGCATCATTGGCGGAGCGCAGCAAAAGGGCATGCAGCGCCTGGTTTAAGGTCAGGGAATCCCCCGGCTCAAGGCCGCACAAAGTCGCACCGCTCTCCGTAATCACCACATTGGGCCCTGCCGTAATACGGTCATCTGGATTTCCGTATTTTAAAGCCACCACAGCCGTCATCAGTTTCGTCAGACTGGCCGGATCCAGCCTCTCATGCAAATTCTTGCCATACACGACTTCATGCCTGTTTAAATCAAAAAGACCTGCCGCAACAGCCTGTGACATATCCACATCCTGGTCGCCCGCGTTGACGTTCCCCTCTGCCACGCACAGAGAATACGCAAAAGGATCCGCCGTGGCCGAAACGCTCTGCTGCGTCACCACGCGGAAACTGGAAACCTCATAATCCGGATCATAGGCGAACGCAATTTCTTTCTCTCCACAACCGCATAATGCAGCAAGGAGCAGGGAGAAAAAAAGCCCCGCCATCCATTTATTTATACATTTCACGCCACTCTAAATCTCCCCTGTCCAAGGACTTGATCAACAGTTCCGCAGTAGCCAGATTAGTCGCCAACGGAATATTGTGCATATCGCACAAGCGTACCACGTTGTTGACATTCGGCTCGTGGGATTTTGAGGTAAGCGGATCCCTTAAAAAAATCACCAGGTCAATCTGGTTGTGTTCGATCTGCGCACAGATCTGCTGCTCCCCTCCCAAATGACCTGCCAAAAATTTGTGAATGTTTAAGTTGGTCACTTCCTCTATGAGCCTTCCCGTTGTTCCCGTCGCATAAAGCGTATTCTTACTCAATATCCCCCGATACGCAATGCAGAAATTCTGCATCAGCTTTTTCTTTGCGTCATGCGCAATGAGTGCAATGTTCATAATACCTTCTCTCCTATAAGTTGTACAGACTTTTTCTCTGCAGCCTGACATTTAGTACGAACCCGATCCCGATATACATGCTCCAAAGCGAACTTAAGCCATAACTGACAAACGGCAGCGTAAGCCCGGTATTTGGCATCAGCATCGTCGCCACGGCAATGTTCATAAATCCCTGAAAACCGACCAGGGCCCCTACCCCGGAAGCGATGATCATACCGCTTACATCTTTGGCCGTTCTGGCAATAGCCACACAACGCATGGCAATCAGGACCAAAAGCACAATAACCGCCGCAGCACCTACAAATCCCAGTTCCTCCCCGATTACTGCAAAAATAAAATCTGTCTGTGGCTCCGGAAGAAAATTGCCGTTCTTCACGGAAGCAATTTCATTGTTGTTTAACCCCTTTCCCCAAAGCTGTCCGGATCCGATTGCCATCACGGAATTCAATTGCTGATAAGCCTCCGCATCCGCATATTTCTCAGGATCCAAAAACGCCATGATCCGGTTACGCTGATAGTCCTCAATCAGCGTCTGCCCTTCCTGCATGACGATGGACAAAAAAACCATGACGGAAGGCACCGCAACCGCCAATACGCCGCCGATCACCTTCCAACTCAATCCCCCCACAAACAGGATGACACAAAACAATATGGCAAATAAAATGGTCGTGGACAAATCCGGCTGCTTCACAATCAAATACAGCGGTGGCGCTGCCAATAACACCGACATCACCAAAACCGGAAACGAATTGAGTTTGTCCTTATACTTCATAATAAACTGTGCATAGAATAAAATCAACAAAATTTTTGCAAGGTCTGAAGGTTGGAAGCGGAAAGCCCCCAAATCCAGCCACCTTGTGGCGCCGTTCACCTTCGTCCCGAAAAATTTCACCAGAAGAAGCGCCCCCATCATGGCCGCATAGGCAAGCAGGTAAAATTTCAGGACAAAGGTATAATCCACCATGGCTACCACCATCATAATACACAGTCCTGCCACCATCCCCAATATCTGTTTATTTTGCAGGCTTTCCCTGGCGCTTCCGATGGCCAGCACTCCGATGATGTTGAGCGCCGCCACCAAAACCACCAGTAAAAAGTCAAAATTCCTCAATTTGTATCTTTTAAACATACATACTCCCTGTATATGTCAGGTGATCTTGTGCAAATCAAGAATCGGAACATTCGCATAGAGGGAGGGATTTTTATTGCCCCTTCCCCGGCTGCTGGATTTGCTGACCTGTATCTCCATGTTCTCCGCATCAATCATCATATAGCGGGAAATCACCTTTGCAATGTCCTGTTTGATCATATCCAGTACTTCCGGCGAGCAGTTGACACGATCCGAAATCAAAAGGATTTTCAGCCGGTCCTTCGCCACTTCACGGGATGATTTTCGTTTCAAAAAATTCGGCAGCCTCATATTCTTCCCTCCTGACTTTTATGGAAAATACCTGTTACCCTTGTCCAGAAGGAAATGGACTGATCCAAATCCAAATAGGGGATATCCTGTCCCAAAATCCGCATGCAGATGTTTTTGTAGGCACGTCCCGCCAGCGTATGGTTGCCAACCAGGGGCTCTCCCTGGTTGGTGGCGATAACCACGTTCTCGTCATCGGGCACCACACCGATCAATCCGACGGAAAGGATATCCACCACATCCTCCACCGTCATCATATCCCCCCGTTTGACCATGTCATACCGCATCCGGTTGATGACCAAATCGATCTTTTCAAAAGCATTGGCCTCCAAAAGACCGATAATCCGGTCCGCATCCCGTATGGCGGATACCTCCGGGGTAGTCACCACCAACGCCCGGTCCGCACCCGCAATGGCATTTTTAAAACCCTGCTCAATCCCGGCAGGACAGTCCAAAAGGATGTAATCAAACTGATCCCGCAAATGCTCAATCAGCTTCTTCATCTGGCTTTCGTTCACCGAAGTCTTATCCCTGGTCTGGGCTGACGGAAGCAGGTACAGCCCGGCATACCGCTTATCCCGGATCAGCGCCTGCTTGACCCGGCAGCTTCCCTCCACTACATCCACCAGATTGTATACGATACGGTTTTCCAGCCCCATCACCACATCCAGGTTGCGCAGACCGATATCCGTATCAATCAACACCACCTTTTTGCCGGCTGCTGCCAGACCCGTTCCAACATTTGCGGTAGTGGTGGTCTTTCCCACACCGCCTTTTCCTGAGGTAACGACAATTACTTCACTCATGCAAAAACCTCCGAATTATGAAATATTGTCCCCCAAACAAGCAACGCTGTCAACCTAGCTCATTTAGTAATTCATTGGTAATGGTCTGCATACGTATCTCCTGATCCTGTACAAACGCGATCTTTGGCTGCTGTTTCTTTGCTTTCACCTGCCATTTTGCTTTTTCTTTGGCCTTATATTTGAAATCTCCGATTTTCATTTTTTGCGGAGACATTTCAAGCGCCACAATAAAATGTTCTTTGTTTCCGTCCCCCCCGGCGTAAGCATTCCCCAAAAGTCGGCCGATTACAATAATGTCCCGGGCGGAAATCACGCTGCAGCCGGCCTCCACATCGCCGATCACCACAACGCTTCCCTGCGCCTCCAAAATCTGCCCGTCCCGCAGATTCCCCCTGTAAAACTGCCCGCTGTCCTCGTCCGCATGGGGAAAATAGCGCTCAAAGGTTTCCACCGTTTTCAAAAACCGCTTCTCCTTTTCCCTGTCTTTTCCGACCACGCAGATCACATGAAGACTGGAGTTACAGCTGATGGCATCCACCAAAGCGTTTTCCTCCTCGCCGCTCAATTCCCTTCCCTCAAAGGAAACCGCAACCCTGGCCTCCCCGAAAAACCTTGCGCCCTCCCGGAATTTGTCTGCCACCTTTGGCAGAAGCTGTTCAAACGCAGGTTCAGGATCCAAATGAACCGCGATCCCTCCTTTATAGCTTTTGATTACGACAAAACTGCTGTTCATTGTCGAATACGCCTCCCTTGTTCAGTCTCCCCCGCCGACAACCTCTTCCACGTCCAGCGCGGTATTTGACTGCGTCAGTGTACCGTTTTCATCCAGATCGTAATAATATGTCAACACCTGCTTTGAAATTTGCGAGGCATAGTCGGAAGAATACCCGTTGGCAATCCTTATGGCCAGGGCAATTTCCGGCTTTTCGTAAGGCGCATATCCCACAAACAATCCGTGGTTGGGACGGCTCTTATCTTCCTCCGCCGTGCCGGTCTTACCTGCAACGTTCACCGGAAAGTCCTGATAATATTTCTTGTTGAGCACCACGCCGCGCATACCGGTATGAATGGCATCCCAATACTGCTGCGGCAGTTCCACCGTGTTGCGCACCCGCGCCTGATAATCCTTAATCAGATTCCCCGTATGGTCCTCCACCCTGTCAAGCAAAGTCAAATCAAAACAGGTACCGCTGTTTGCCACTGCGGTTACATATCTTGCCAGCCCCACCGTCGTGAAGTTGTTGTTTCCCTGTCCGATGGCGGACACTACGGAAAGATCCGTGGAAACTTCCGGTTCCGATTCCTCAATCTCAATGCCGGACTTTTCTGTCAGCCCGAAAAGATCCGCATAATATGCCAGCTTTTCGTTGCCGAGGGCAGAATCATAACGCTCCTGCTCCATTCCCAGCTGATAACCCACCTCATAAAAGTAAACGTTGCAGGAATTGGTAATGGCCTCGCTCAGGTTCATATTACCATGGCCGGCGCGCCTCCAGCACCGGGGCTGGTAATCCGTAAACCTGGTAAAAATACCGTCGCAGTCAATCTTTGTGGGCAAATCCACCACGCCTTCCATCAATGCCGCCGCCGCAGATACCATTTTGTAGGTGGAACCCGGCGCAGACCGCATCTGGGTCGCATAATTCCACATGGGACGGGACAATTCCTCCCCGCTGACAATCCTTGCATAGTACTCACCGTCCACACCGTTGGCCAGACGGTTATTGTCATAGCTTGGATAACTTACCAACGCTTTGACATCCCCGGTATCCACATCCGTAATCACACAGGAAGCCGAATAGGGATCCAGGGCCAGCTGCGCCGGGGTAATTTCCAGGTTCCGGATCAGGTTCACCATAAAATAGAAGGAGGATACCGCATTATTTTTCAATTCCTGTATCCGCTTCTCACTGGGATTGATTACATCCTGCTCCACCAACAGCATACAAACCTGTTTTCCTGTGATACGGTCCTGTTCAATCATATATTTAAAGATTTTTTTGTCAAAGGCAAGGCAGTCGATTTCCTCCATGATATAATCCACCAGATTCGCATAAACTTCCGCAGAATCCACATACCGCCCGTCCACATCCATCTTGGTCACATCCACCCAGTTTTGCGAGATCGCATATTCCAGATATTCCCGGATACTGACGGTTTCCTCCACCGTCCAGCCGATATACATGGCATCTTTTTCATCCACGCCCGTAAGCACATTGTTTCTGGTAAGGAGGGTATTAATGATATAACTCTCATAGTTTTGCAGTTCCTCCGGCAGCTGGTTATAAGGGGTTGTACCACTTCGCAGTTCTTCCAGAAGTAACGTCATGACCTCCCGCTTGCGTTCCTCATAAGCCCGGTAAACCTCCTCCTGCACCTCTCCCGTGGCAGCCCTCGAAAGACTTGGAATATCGATAATTCCGTTGGTAAAAAGCGCCGCGTAAACGTCGTCAATCGGAATCTTTAAATTGGCGCTGGTAATATCCGTGGGATCATAATTTTTGATATTGATGATCTTATCCACCAAAATCCCCGCCACAAATTTCTCCAATATATTGTATACCGCAGCCTGCAGATCCGCATCAATGGTAATGTATACATCCATCCCGGCCTCCGGCTCGACCCGTTCTTTCTGTTCGATTACCCGGCCCAGCCGGTCCACCAAAACGGTTTCATTCCCCTTGACACCCTGCAGGTACTCCTCCATTACCTTCTCAATGCCGGATTTCCCCACAATGTCGTTGAGTTCATAAGTATTGCGTTCCGGTGTCTTCTCGACTCCTTCCATCCCGGCCTCACTGTTTAACGCATTTAACTCCTCCGTGGAGATCTTGCCCGTATATCCGACAATATGGGAAAAGTAAGGACCGTCCGTATATTTGCGGATGGTGTCCACCTCCACCTCCACGCCCTCAAGCTCCTGGCTGTTTTCCTTGACCATCGCAACCGTCTCCTCCGAGACATCCGTCGCGATGGTAATGGGAATGTATCGCTGGTAACTTGTGATCGCCATATTATAGCGGATGGCAAGAATTTCCAAAAACTCTTCTTTGGTGTACCCCTGTCCCACCACGAAGCTGTCCTCATCCTCCGGGTCGGTCCGCTCCCCGATGCCGTAACGCTTTCCCAGATGCTGTACCACATCCAGGGCGGTGGCATTTTTTTCGATTTCCTTCAGATCCGAAATCCGGGCACGCCCATAAACATCCGCTAAAAAGCGCTGCAGCCTGGTTCCAGTAACGTCAAAGGCAAAATTCTTGTTCTCATCCAGAAAAATGTTGAAGTCACAGCTTAGCTTATCGCCGTTTTCGTGCAAAATGGAAATCACTTTTTTAAGTGCCGCGTTCTTTTTCACGGTCCCTTTGCTGTTGGAATCGTACACATCCTCAATGGTGATGGAATTGGACAACTCATTGTAGGCCAGCAGCTTGCCGTTGCAGTCAAAAATATTTCCCCGGGTGCTGGCCACAAAACGCTCCTTCTCGATTTTAAGTTCCAACTCCAGCTGCCTGTCGGCCCCTTCCACGATCTGGAGCTGAAACACCCTTCTTAAGAGCAGGAATGCCAGAAACGCAAACACAAAATACAGAAAAATGGTTCTGGAATTTATGAAATTCAGGAAATAATATTTTATCTTTTTCAACAATTATTCCATACTCCCTCGTTCGCTCTTTTCAAACCTTCTGCAAATCCACAGTAACAGCGGATAAAAAAGGAATGCAACCACTATGGTATAGACCGCCTCCGGCAGGATAATATGTAAAAAGTAATAGGTAAAATCCATCCTTGCCCGAAACAAAAACATGACGCCATAGCAGACCACATTGATCGCCAAATCTGAAACCGTAATCATCAGCAGCGGAAATTTCATATCCTCCGGATAAAACAGCTGTTCAAATTTTCCGTTCAAATAGCCGCATAAAAGGTACAGGAGGGCAAAGAAGCCCAACATATCCCCCCTGCCTGTGGCACCCCCGAAAGCGCAAAACAAATCCATCAAAAATCCGCAGGCAAAACCTGTGAGCATCCCGGCCACATCCCCCTGCATAAACCCAAAAGAAGCGGTCAGGATGACTAAAAGGTTTGGCACAATGCCCCCAAAATCCAGCCAGGAAAACACGCTGGTCTGCAGCAGAAAGCTAAAAAGAACCAGCGCGGCCGTCACAATCAATTTTTTCATGGACTCCTCCTACTCCCCTGTCTGCTGCTTTAACTGCGTCACCACCAATACTTCTTCCAGGTGAAAAAAATCCACGGCCGGCATCAAATAGCCGCTTTTGGTCAGGTTATCCGAAGTGGTGTTGATGGAACTGATATAACCGATCAGAATCCCCGGCAGGTATTTGTCGCTGATGTTGCTGGTGACAATCTTATCCCCGACAGACACCCGGTCACTTCTGTCCGTCAACTGGCTAAACCGAATCAGTCCGTCCGTCTTTACGGCCTGCAAATCCCCGGAAACCACCAGGTTTTCCGAAGTGGCCAGCACCGTCCCGCTCACATTGCTGGTATCGTTGATGATGGATTGCACCTTTGCATAATTAGGTCCCACGGACACTACCCTGCCCACCAGCCCGCTTCCCGCCATCACATTACAGTCCACCACAATGCCATCCTCTTCCCCCTTGTCGATCACAAAGGAATAAAACCAGTTATCCCCCTCGTTGGCAATCACCCGGGCGCCAATCTTTTCGTATTCGTCATAGGTCTGGTCCAATTCATAGAGCGCCCGTAAATTATTGAGTTCGTACCGCTCCTGCTGCAGCCGGTTATTTTCCAGCGTCAGCGCATCAATCTGCTGCTTGAGCTGCTCGTTCTCCAAAAGCACGTCCTCCAGCCTTGCAAACTGTACGGTGCGGTCCGAAAGGTATGAACCCACCGCAGCGATCCCTTTCTGGAAAGGAACCACCGCATAAGACGCAAGGCGCTTTAAGGGGCCTTCAAACACGGAAGTCCGAAACGTAAAGATCATCAGCGCCACACAGATGCCGGAAAAAAGCAAAAGCAGATACTTACTGGATATGGTAATCTTTTTTCTCTTTTTTTTGATAACAGGACTCATTTACCCATCCCTTCAATGGCATATGCGACCGACTTGTAATTGTCGTCTTTCAAAATCCGCGCCAGCCCCAGCACAACGCTCTCTATGGGACGCTCCGCCTGATTTACTTTAAGCCCCGTTGCCTTTTGCACCAGTTCCGAAAAATGGGAAATCTGGGAAGCGCCCCCGGTCAGGTAAATGCCATGCCTAAAGATATCCGCCCCCAATTCCGGCGGTGTGCGCTCCAAAATCACCTTGATACTGTCGATAATCGAATTAAAATGCTCTTCCAGACAACGGTTGATCAAATCCGTAGGAATCTCCCTCTCCACGGGAAGCCCCACCACAATATCGCGCCCGTAAACCACGGCCCCTTTTCCTTCCTTCTCCAGGCTGCCGATGCTTTTCTTAATCTGTTCTGCAGTTTTTTGGCCGATGAGCAGATTAAATTCCTTGCGGACAGCCTGACGGATGGCTTCATCGAATTTC
>CARDPF010000005.1 GCA_948960675.1 uncultured Eisenbergiella sp. | reverse complement strand
TGTTTTACATGCCACCATGCGCATGCTGTACCCAGTACAGCTTTGGATACGCCTGTCCGGCAAGAGGGCTGCCCTGCCGCAAAATTCCCATCCCCAGACTACCAGCACACTGCCCGGATCTATGGCTAACTTAATGACATTGACCGTGAATAGTAACTTCCAACTGTTACAAAAAGTAAACGAATTCATTTATTTATGTTGCACACAGCAAAAACCATGGTATAATGAAGCATAACAATCCCCGAAAAGGGGATTGTTATGCGCTACTTCCCGAAAGCGCAGCTTTAGGGAAGGTGTTATTTGACGGATAAAAGCAGTACAGAACATAAAATGAGGAGGAAAAGTATGGTAAAGCAGGCGTCAATTAAGTTTGACAAGGAATTGTTTAAAAGGAGTGTTCTGGCCAATGTCAAAAACCTGTACAGAAAGACGCTGGAGGAGGCGACGCAGCAGCAGGTATTCCAGGCGGTATCCTATGCGATTAAGGATGTCGTTGTGGATAACTGGATGACGACGCAGAAGGCGTATGAGGAGCAGGATCCCAAGATGGTCTATTACATGTCCATGGAATTTTTGATGGGGCGTGCACTGGGGAATAACCTGATCAATCTGCAGGCTTACGACGAAGTAAAAGAAGCGTTGGACGAGTTGGGCGTGGACATCAATGTGGTGGAGGATCAGGAGCCGGATCCCGCGTTGGGCAACGGCGGCCTGGGAAGGCTTGCCGCATGCTTTTTGGATTCCCTGGCTACGCTGGGGTATGCGGCTTATGGCTGTGGTATCCGGTACCGTTACGGGATGTTCAAGCAGGAGATCCGCGACGGTTATCAGGTAGAGGTGCCGGACAACTGGCTGGCGGACGGCTATCCTTTTGAACTGCGCCGCCCGGAATACGCAAAGGAAGTAAAATTCGGAGGCTGGGTGAGCACCTTTGTGGATAAAAACGGCAGAACCGTATTTAAGCAGGAGGGGTATCAGTCCGTCAAGGCGATCCCTTACGACATGCCCATCGTCGGCTACGGGAACGGCATTGTAAACACCCTGCGCATTTGGGATGCGGAGCCGGTGGAATGCTTCCGTCTGGATTCTTTTGACAAAGGGGATTACCAGAAAGCGGTGGAGCAGGAGAACTTGGCCAGAAACATTGTGGAAGTGCTCTACCCCAATGACAATCATTATGCAGGAAAGGAACTGCGCTTAAAGCAGCAGTATTTCTTTATTTCTGCATCCGTGCAGGCGGCGGTTGCAAAGTACATGAGGAGCCACAGCGACATCCGCAAGTTCTATGAGAAGGTAACTTTCCAGTTGAACGATACGCATCCTACCGTGGCAGTGGCGGAATTGATGCGGGTGCTGATGGATGAGCATAACCTTTCCTGGGACGAGGCCTGGAACGTGACCAGCAAGACCTGTGCATACACGAACCATACCATCATGGCGGAAGCGTTGGAGAAATGGCCCATCGAACTGTTCTCCCGCCTGCTTCCCAGAATTTACCAGATTGTGGAGGAAATTAACAGAAGATTCCTGCTTCAGATTCAGCAGAAGTATCCGAATAATCAGGAAAAAATCCGTAAGATGGCCATTATTTATGACGGACAGGTGAAAATGGCCCATTTGGCGATTGCCTCCGGCTATTCCGTAAACGGCGTGGCCAGGCTGCATACCGAAATTTTGAAGAATCAGGAATTGAAAGACTTTTATGAGATGATGCCGGAGAAATTTAACAATAAGACAAACGGTATCACCCAGAGAAGGTTTTTAAAGCATGGCAACCCGCTTTTGGCAAGCTGGGTAACTGCGCATGTGGGGGACGACTGGGTTACGGATTTGCCCAAGATTTCCGGGCTGGCAATCTATGCGGACGACGAGAAGGCACAGAAGGAATTTATGAATGTAAAGTACCAGAATAAAGTGCGTCTTGCCAAATATATTCTGGAGAATAACGGGGTGGAGGTGGATCCCCGCTCTATTTTCGACGTACAGGTAAAGCGTCTGCATGAGTATAAGAGACAGCTGCTCAATATTTTGCATGTCATGTATCTGTACAATGAATTAAAGGACCATCCGGATATGGAATTTTATCCCAGAACCTTTATTTTCGGTGCAAAGGCATCCGCTGCTTACCACAATGCGAAGCTGATCATTAAGCTGATCAATTCCGTCGCGGATGTGGTGAATAATGATCCCGCCATCAAAGGCAGGATTAAGGTGGTCTTTATTGAGAATTACCGTGTCTCCAATGCAGAGTGGATTTATGCGGCGGCGGATGTGTCCGAGCAGATTTCCACGGCGAGTAAGGAAGCTTCCGGTACCGGCAATATGAAGTTTATGCTAAACGGCGCGCTGACGCTGGGAACGATGGACGGCGCGAACGTGGAGATTGTGGAAGAGGTCGGGGAGGAAAATGCGTTTATCTTCGGCTTAAGTTCCGATGAGGTTATCCGTTATGAGAATTTCGGCGGTTACAACCCGATGGATATTTTCAACAATGACCAGGATGTCCGCCGCGTGCTGATGCAGCTGATCAACGGAACCTATTCCCACAATGACACGGAGTTGTTCCGCCCGCTGTATAATTCCCTGCTCAACACCCAGAGCACTTCCCGGGCGGATATGTATTTCATTTTGGCGGATTTTAGATCCTATGCGGAGGCGCAGCGCCGTGTGGAGGCCGCTTACCGGAATGAAAAGGGCTGGGCCAAGAGCGCAATTTTGAATGTGGCAAGTTGTGGCAAATTTACCTCTGACCGTACCATTCAGGAATATGTGGATGAAATTTGGCATTTGGATAAGGTAGTACTGCCGAAAAAAGAAGTGAAAACGAAATAAGGTTTTAAAAGGTAATATCTGTCGTTTTGGCTGCTTCGCCGGAAAGTTTTGGTGCGCGAAGGCGGCGGGAGGCGCAGGCTTTTTCCAAAGACGGACAGGAAAGCGCAGGGTCATTACAGGCCTGCAGGATTCCGGGCGGGAAATTCCACCGAAATGTATGCTGCCCCTAAACGCGGCAGGGCGCAAAAAACACACGTTGTTTGAACGGTTTTGCGCCCTGCTTAAGGGATGGCATACATTTGGGGGAATATTTCCGTCCGCAATCCGGCAGCCGGTAATGACCCTGCGCTTTCCTGTCCGCCCTTGGAAAGGCCTGCGCCTCCCGCCGCCCTCGCGCACCAAAACTTTCCGGCAAAGCAGCCAAGCGTAACAATGCAGACAACAATGACATGATACCAGGGGCCCAAGGTCATGGGTTTTCGGATAGTGCCAAGGAAAGCGCGTCGTATACTTTGTCAAAGGTGAGGAAAAATTGCTCCAGTTCCCGGTCATCAATTTTGGAAAAAGCCCGTTTGATAAAATCGGACATGACGGCAAGGCTTTGCCGGCAAAGTTCTTCGCCCTTGGGTGTGAGGGTGACATAGGTGCCGCGCCGGTCGTCCTGTTTGGAGGATTTTTGGGCATATCCTTCCCGGGTAAGCTTTTGCAGGCAGCGGGAAGCAGTGGGAACGGATACGCCCAGCCGGGCGGCAAGTTCGGAAATGCGGATGCCGTTTCGGCCTTCTTTGGCGTTTCCCTCCCGAATGGCCATCAGCATACAGCTTTCTCCCTCCGGAAGAAGGCCCAGTTGTTCCGGAATGCGCAGGAGATGTATTTTCCGGGAAATTTCAAGCGGTTTAGACATAAGATCCATAAAAAACTCCCTATCGGTGCAGGGCCGTCACGGCTTTGCACACCAAATTGTTAGTATATTCTTGTCCTTTACCATAACACAAGCCCGAAAATTTGGCAAGTTCCCTTGGTTTTGCGCCCTGTTGCAGGGACAGCCTGGGTTACTATTCACGGGCAATGTCAGTTAGTTAAGCCACGGGTATGAGAATATGATACAAGATTGAGGGGCGGTTTTTGCGCAGTAAAACCCGTAATACCGCCCCGAATCGTTACTATGAACGGCCCCCGGGCCGTGAATGGCAACTTTTATGTACAATTGTTTATATTTTTTTTATTGACAGGGGGAATGGGGGAGTCTATTATAAATTTTGATTATTTAGCAATGCTAAAAATGAAGGAATTGGCATTATACGGTTTTGGAATGTGGGAGGTGTGCGGAAAATGAAAAGAGGCGGGAAGCTGAGGGGACTTTCCCTGATGGTAGCAGTATCCATGTTCATGGCCGGATGTGGTGAAAAAGCGGCAAATCAGGCGCCGGAGACGGATTCAGCAGTTGCGGTGAGGGCTGTCACGGCGCAGCTGGGAACGCTTAGCGTGAGTAACCGGTTTGTCGGGACGGTATCGCCCCAGCAGCAGGTGAGCATCATGCCCCTTGTGTCGGGGGAGGTGGACGCCGTTTATGCCGAGGTGGGTGATCAGGTTGCGGCGGGTGACGTGCTGTTTCATATCAACGACGAAGCGGCGCGGCTACAGGTGGAAAATGCCAAGCTGTCCAAGCAGGGCGCAGAGATTGCCGCACAGACCCAGCTTGGCTCGGCGCAGGTGATGAATAATATTTCCATGCAGTCCAATATCCGCTCCATAGAATTTCAGATTGAGAATGCAAAGGCACAATATGATTCGGCTGTGGACGGTATTGTGGACGGCAGGCAGGCGAAGGCGGAAATGGAGGATGCCATTTTGGGGATCAACCGTTCCGTCAATGAATTGGAAAGCCGGCAAGGGGAGATGGAGAAGGTGATTTCCAGGGCGGGCCAATATATAAGGCCCAGCGGATTTCCAAATGTAACATACTCCTATGAAGTTGCGTATAACCACCCTTTGGATCCGGATCATTACGAATGGGGGCAGGCAAGGACCCAAAACGGCCTGCCGTCGGGGGCAGGCCTTTCCTCCTATCTGGAGGGGAAAGAGGACGCACCGGTAAAAGAGGAAAACGGGGGAGAAAACGGCGGGCCGGCATCCGTTCCGGAGGAGACAATGTCTGTCCCGGAAGAACCGTCCCTGCCGGAAACCGAGACACCTGCACCAAAGGAGCCGTCCGAGCCGGGAACCGTGCCTCCAACAGTACAGGAACCACCCGAATCGGATACTGCGCCGTCTATGCCGGAGGGGACGGTTCCTACGCCGGAACATACGCCGTCCATGCCGGAGGGGACGGTTCCTACGCCGGAACATACGCCGTCCGTGCCGGAGGAAACCGTTCCTGCACCGGAGCATACGCCGTCCGTCCCGGCAGAGACAATACCCGGACCGGATGCCGAACCGTCTGCACAGGAGGAGGGGACGCCTGTGTCTGACGGGGCGGCGTCGGGTTTGTCGGGGGCGGCATCTGCGCGGGATGGTTCCGGCTTTTCCTATTTTCATTTGGAAGTTATCCGGGAGGAAACCCCACAGTATCTGGCGGCATCGGGGCAGGGGATAACGGATGCCATCAGGGATGTTGTGGGGAATGCGTCTCCGGCTGCATCCGGCGGAGACGTGCCGGCATTTAGCGTATCAAAAGAAGAGGCATGGGGGAAGTATTACCGGCAGGCGGAAATCGACAGCGCCAAGCATGACGCGGAGGAAATGGGCTACAGTGCGGAGGATATCGGCAGCGGCAGGGCGCGGGCGCAGCTTTTGGAAAATTCCGCCAAAATTGTGGCGCTTAAGTATCAGGCATCCCAGCTTAAGGGCAATCAGGCATCCGCAGACAGCGGCATTAAACAGGCAGAGACCGCGCGGGATACCACTTCCAAGACCATTGATTTTTATCAGGAAAATCTGGAGGATGCACAGGTTACATACGGGATTGCCAACGGGCAGGCGTATCAGGATACGGCCGGGGCGTTGTCCACCCAGATACAGGCGGCGGATTTAGGGGTGCGCAGCGCGCAGATGCAGCTGGAATACTATTCGCCCACCACGCCGATTTCCGGAACGGTGGTTTCCAAAACCGTGGAACAGTACGGGCTGGTACAGCCGGGCTATGCGGCCTATGTAATATCCAATCAGGATGCGATGAACATTACCTTTGCGGTAAGCGGACAGGTGCGGGAAACTTTGCGGGTCGGCATGCCGGTGGCGATTGAAAAGAGCGGCAATACTTTCGGCGGTACCATCACAGAAATCGGGGAAGCGGCAGACCAGCAGACCGGCGGTTTGTTTATGGTCAAGGCAATTACGGAGACGGATGGGACAAAGCTTGCGGCGGGGACATCGGTCAAGCTGACGGTGGATACCTTCCGGGCCGATGATGCGGTATTAATTCCCTATGACGCCATCCACTTTGAGAGCGGGCAGGCTTACGTATTTGTCATTCAGGATCAAAAGGCCGTCCGGACGCCGGTGACGGTTGGGCTGATGAATGACGACATGGTGGAAATTGTGGAGGGACTGGAAGCACAGAGCAGGATTGTGGCGACCTGGTCCTCCCAGCTGGAGGACGGTGCAAACGTGCGCATTATCGGGGAGAGCCGGGAGGCGGAAGAATGAATTTGACAAAGCTTGCACTGAAAAGACCGGTATCCGTCATTCTGATTATTTTGGCGCTGGCGGTATTTGGGCTGACTTCCATACCGGATTTTAAAATGCAGCTTACGCCGGATATGGATATGCCCATGCTGATCGTCATGACCACTTACATCGGTGCAGATCCGGAGAGTGTGGAGGAACTGGTGACAGATGTGGTGGAGGATGCAGGGGCGACGTTAAACGGGATAGAAACCGTGACGTCCCAGTCTTCCGAAAATATGTCCATGGTACTTTTTTCCTACGAGTATGGGGTGGACATCGACGAGTGCTATTCCGAATTGCGCACGGCCCTGGATTCGGCCCGTCTTTCCATGCCGGAGGATGCGGGAACCCCGGTAGTCATTGAATTGAACATGAATCAGACGGCGGACATGATGCTGGCGGCGGTTGCCACGGATAATATGGATCTGCGCAAGAAGATTGAGGAGGAACTGGCTCCTGATTTAGAGTCCATCGGGGATGTGGCGCAGGTGACGGTTTCCGGGGGCGCAAAGGATTACATCCAGGTGTTGCTAAAAGAGGATGCCATGCGGCTGTACGGCCTGACCATGGGCAGCGTGGCCAACTATCTGGCGGCGGTGGATTTTACGGTTCCCGCAGGCAGCATCAAGCAGGGGAGCCAGGACGTGTCCGTGAGCGCGGCGATGGAATATAACAATGCCCAAAAGCTTGCGCAGGTTCCCATCATTACCGGAACCGGCGCGGTGGTTTCTTTGGCCGATATTGCCGATATTACGCAGACGAAGGAAATGGCGGATACGATCAGTAAAAGCAGCGGCGTGGAAAATATCAGTATCAGTATCCAGAAAAAGCAAAGCGCCAGCGTGGTACAGCTGACGGACCGGGTGCGGGAGGTGATGGATGCGTTTTCCGCAAAAAACCGGAATGTCAATCTGGTGATGCAGTATAACAGCGCGGACAGCATCAAGTCGTCTCTGTGGTCGGTGGCGGAAACGCTGATTGCGGGCGTGCTGATTTCCATGGCGGTATTGTTTTTGTTTTTCGGCGATTTCAAGGCGAGCCTGATTGTGGGCAGTTCCATGCCCATCTCGCTGCTGGCGACCATTATCCTGATGCATGCCATGGGATATTCGCTCAATATCGTGACGCTGGGGTCGCTGGTAATCGCCATCGGCATGATAGTGGATAACTCCATCGTGGTGATTGAAAGCTGCTTTCGGGCGCAGGACGAGGAGGAAAGCGTCAGGGAGGCGGCGTTTCGGGGGACAAAAGTGGTAACGATGTCCATTATCGCCTCCACCATTACCACCGTCGTTGTTTACCTGCCCATGGCGCTGGTGGAGGATTTGGTTGGGCAGCTGTTTGGACAGCTGTGCTTTACCATTGTGTTTGCCATGACCGCGTCCCTTATTTCCGCCATGACGCTGGTACCGCTTTTTTACAGCCTGTTTCGGCCAAGGGAACGAAAAAGCTCCCTGGTGAACCGGGTGTTGGAGCGGATTACAAAAGGATACCAGAAAATCCTGCGGGGAGTGTTATACCATAAAATGCTTACCGTCGGGGTGACATTGCTTTTGGTGGCTTTGTCTATCCTGATGGCGACCCAAATCAATATGGAACTGATGCCTGCCTCGGACGAGGGCATTGTGGATGTGGCGGCAGCCTTCCGGCCCGGGACCACGCTGGAAACGAAGGAATTGGCCATGGCAGCGGTGGAGGAACTGGCGAATGCCGAGGCGGATGTGGCGTCCTACAGCCTGACCATCAACAGTGATTCCTCCGCCAGCCTGCGGGCGTATTTGAAGCCGGAACGGGAACTGTCCACGGCGGATATTGTGGAGAAATGGAACCGGGAAACGAAAGATTACACGGATATGGAACTGACCATTTCCTCGGGCGGCAGCAGCATGAGCGGGAGCATGATGAACACCTCCACAACGGAGATTGACCTGCAGGGGCCGGACATGGAAGCCCTAAAGGAAGCCGCACGTGATGTGAAAGCAGAGATGGAACAGGTGGAGGGGGTGATCAAGGTGGTTTCCTCCGCGGCCGACACCAGCACGGCGGCAAAAATCGTGGTAGATCCCCTGATGTCCATGCATTACGGTCTGATGCCCGTGCAGGTGGCACAGGAACTCAACCACATGCTCAGCGGGATGACCGCGCTGACCATCACCAACCAGGGAAGCGAATATGACGTGAAGCTGGAATATCCGGCGGATTTGTACGACGACATCAACAGCCTCATGGACGCCGTGCTGGTAAACAGCCGGGGCATGCAGGTGCCGCTGCGGGAAATTGCCCAAGTGGTCTATACCGATGCGCCGCAGACCATCACAAAGGTGGACGGGCGCTATGAGGTGAGCCTGACGGCCACTACAACACAGGAGGCCAGGTATCGGGCGAAAGGGGAAATTTTGGACAGGGTAGAAAAGATGGCGCTTCCCCTGGGCGTGGAACAGACGGAGGATATGCTGACCTCCATTATGAATGAGGAGTTCGGGGTTTTGTATGAGTCCATTCTGGTCGCGGTGTTTTTGGTATTTTTGGTGATGGCAATGCAGTTTGAATCCCCCCGGTTTTCCATGATGGTAATGATGTGTATCCCATTTTCCCTGATCGGCTCCGTTTTTCTCCTGTTTATGACCGGATCCACCCTGAGCATGGTGTCCCTGATGGGTTTTTTGATGCTGGTGGGAATTGTGGTGAATAACGGCATTTTGTATGTGGATACGGTGAACCAGCTGCGGGAGGATATGCTTTTGGAGGAAGCGCTTTTGCAGTCCGGGAGTATCCGGCTGCGGCCCATCCTGATGACTACGCTGACCACCATTCTCTCCATGCTGCCGCTGGCGCTTGGGATCGGCAGCAACGCCCAGATTATGCAGGGCATGGCGCTGGTAATCGTGGGGGGACTGATTGCGTCCACCCTGCTCACCCTGCTTTTGATGCCCACCATTTACCTGATCATCGACAAAAAAAGCCGGAAGAAAAAGTTATAACAGCTTGCCCGAAGGCCAGACCGTTACAAAAAGCCGGCTATCTTGGCTGCCAGGGATTGAGCAAAAGAGGCATGATGTCGCCGGAATGCGCCCTCGCATGGGAGGCGTATTCCGACGGCGTCATTTTTGTTTTGCTTTTAAATTGTCTGGAAAAATAATGGACGGAGGAATAACCCAGGGCGGTTGCGATCTGCGAAAAGGTCATGGATTCGGAAGCGATCAGGTGCTTGGCAGTATCGATCCTCATACAAGAAAAGCAGTCCATAACGCCGCGCCAGCCTTTTTCATGAAAAAGCTTTTCCAGCAGGGACCGGTCGATGCAGTTATCTTTGCAGATTTTGTCAAGGGAAAGCGAAGATTCCAGATGGTTTCGCAGATAGAAAAAAACGGAAAGATATTGCTGTTCCCTATCCGGCAGGGTGGGGAGGGGGAAAGACGGGGTGTGGCGGACAAGCAGCCTGTCTAAAAGAAGCTCCGTGTGCCGGGCGGAAGCCAAACCGCAGGAAAGGGACTGGGACATGCAGCTTTTTGCAGCAGGGCCATATGGCCGGGGAATGGGGGCAGTTTTAAAAAGAAGCTGCGTCAAGAGGAGCCGTTCCACTTTGGACGCCTGTATGGGCCGCCCTTCCAGAAGGCCTGCAAAAGGAGAACTGCAGAGAAAGGAGAAAGTGAGCAGGCAGGGGAAATCCCGGCTGCCGGGAGCGGTAAGGCGGCTTGGGGATGGGGAATATAAAAATAAGCTGCCCTGCCTGAGACGGTAACGGTATTGCCCGACGGACAGGGAAAAATCACCTTTGTCCGCGTAATATAGTTTCCAGCGGGAGGAAAATTTGGCCGGGCGGCCGTTTTCTGTCAGACAGTCGGAAAAGTGCAGGCGGACTTGGGAAACGGTTCCGGAAAAGCAGGAAGGGGCGTCGGATTCAAAAACCATGAAGGATACCTCACAGAAAAATGGAAATGGGATTGTTTGTGACCGATGCCTATTATAGCAGAAAACAGGAACAGAAAATAGTTTCCTTTTTCAGCTAAAATCCCACGGATTGTTATGATTTTTGCATGAGAGGAAGCATGAACCATGCCTGCGGTATTTGCTGCCGCAGGGCAAAAACTGTATATGTTTACATAATAGACATTGTTTGTTATAATTAAGGAGGAGAGAGCGGCTCAAAGGAATACGGAAAGGGGCACGCCCGCAAAAGCGGGCAGAAAGGGTACAATGCCACAGATACATGTAATGATCAAACCGGCCTCCGGGCTGTGCAATATGCGGTGCAAATATTGCTTTTATGCAGATGAAATGGAAAAGCGAAGCCAGGCGTCTTATGGAATTATGACGCAAAGGACGCTGGAAAATGTGATCCGCCGGGTTTTGGAATTCGCCGAGGGGCAGTGTACCATTGCCTTTCAGGGAGGGGAGCCAACCTTGGCGGGGCTTTCCTTTTTTGAGAAATGTCTGGAACTGGAGAAGCACTATAATACGAAGAATGTGGAAATTTCCCATGCCCTGCAGACCAACGGCTATGTGCTGGACGAGTCCTGGTGCCGCTTTTTTGCGGAAAACCGCTTTTTGGTCGGCCTGTCCGTGGACGGCATCAAGGCGACCCATGACATATACCGCAAGGATGCGCAGGGGCAGGATACCTATTTTCGGATACTGGAGGCGGCGCGCAGGCTGGAGGCGGCGGGAGCCGAGTTCAATGTGCTGACGGTGGTGAACCACAAGACTGCGCCGAGAATCCGTAAAATTTATGAGCAGTACAGGAAGCTTGGTTTTTCCTGGCAGCAGTATATCGCCTGTCTGGATCCGATTCAGGAGGCCCAGGGCGGTCAGGAGTATTCCCTGACCCCGAAGGTGTACGGGCAGTTTTTGATTGACCTGTTTGATTTGTGGGAACAGGATTTGAGACAGGGGAAACAGCCCTATATCCGGCAGTTTGAAAATTATATCGCAGTTTTGGCGGGACAGATTCCCGAGGCGTGTGAGCAGCGCGGCGTATGCAGCTTCCAGAATATTGTGGAGGCGGACGGGAGCGTTTATCCCTGCGATTTTTATGCGTTGGACGAGTACCGGATCGGCAACCTGAATACGGACAGCTTTGCGGACATCGAAAGGCGGCGCATGGAAAGCCGCTTTGTGGAAAATTCCCTGAACCATACGGAACAATGTAAAAGCTGCGCATACTTTGCGGTCTGCCGGGGCGGCTGCCGCAGGCACCGGGAACAGCCGGGGACGGCAGTGGGGGAAAACTATTTTTGCGAATCCTATAAGATGTTTTTTGACGCCTGCCTGCCGAGGCTGAAGCGGATTGCGCAGGCGCTGCTTGGGAGGATGTAGGGCTTTTTGGTCTACCGGGAGGGAAGCTTAAGGGTTGTGCCCGGTAAAATCAGGTTGGGGTTTGGACCGATCCGGCTTTGGTTTTGTTCGTATAGTTCTGTCCAGCGGCATCCGTTTCCCAGCATATGTCTTGCGATGCTAAAGAGGCAGTCCCCCTTTTGGACGGTATAGGAATTTCCCGTAAGGCCTTGGGAACGGGCGGCGTCGGCTTCCCAAAGGAGTCGGCTGCAGGCTTTTGCCCAGTCCTGCAGTTTGGGCTCTTTGGCGATCGCTTCGGCATAGGCAGCGTCCACACCGGCAAAGAGACTTGCGACGTCGCTGTCCTGTCGCAGGGCGGCGGCCCGTTCATGGAACCGTTCCAGTTCTTTGGGTGAGAGAATATCCTGGTTTTCGCCGTGGATCAGGATCCAGCCGCCATCTTTTCTTTTCTGTGCAAGCAAGGTGGTCAGGCCGGGAAGCTTTGTGTCAAAATTTTCGATTTCCCAGGCATAAGAGAGGAAAACCAGCCGGTCATTTCCCACAGGATAAATGACCGTATGTAGATCCGTATAGCTTTTCAGCCCCTGTTCCCGCAAAAGCAAATGCCGCTTGACGGACAGCGAATCCGGAATGCCCAGCACTTCTTTGGCCCGGCCGGTATCTTTTGCGGAGACGGCCTCATAATATTCTTCTATCTGTTTTTCCAAAGTGATTTCCCGTATGCTGCCTGTAAATTTTGTTTCGGAAGGGGAGGCCGCCTGTGCGGTTCCGGCTTTTGCAACAGCCGATAGCACGAGGACTGCCACCAGCGCGGCCATGGGAGTCAAAATACCTTTTGCCCCAACCCCATGTCCTTTGGCTCTGCCACTATGAATCTTTCGTCCCGTTAATATGCAAAGGGAACAAAAAAACAGGAAAAGTGAAATTTGTCCCATAGTACCTTTACCTCTTAAGCTTGATTTTTGTTTTCCCCTCCAGTATAAAAGACCATGTCCTAAAATGCAAGGACTACACGGAACCCAATTTTGCAGGAGGGACGGCTTCCCGGCGGCCGGCAGGGGGCGCATGGTCATGACGGGCTGCTGGCTTGCGGGCGGAGAAATCCCCCAAAGTGTAGGATGTCGCTACAACAGGGCACAAAACCGTGCAAACGCAGTGCGTTTTTTGTGCCCTGTTGTGTCTAGGGACATTCTACATTTTGGTGGGATTTCCCGTCCGCAAGCCTTGCAAGCCTGTCATGACCATGCGCCCCCTGCCGGCCGCCGGGAAGCCGTCCCTCCTGCAAAATTGATTTTCGTGCAAGGGCTGAAATGCGTATTGCGCCGGGGAAGGATTTCGTTTATACTAAAGGGAAGAACAAAAGGAGCCGCTTTTGGCGGCGGAATGGAGAGAATTTATGGTTACATTGGCAAACGGCGGCGTCTATTTGGTAAACGGCGTCGAACTGATCGCGGACGGACCGGAAGCAAAAGCGGCCTTAGCGGCAAAAACCGGACGGCATATAAGCAAAGAAGAGGCGGTAAAGAATACCATCGCCTACGGGATTTTGGAGAGCCACAATACTTCGGGCAGTATGGACAAACTCAAAATCAAATTTGATAAACTGACCAGCCATGACATTACGTTCGTGGGGATTATCCAGACGGCCCGGGCGTCGGGACTTACCAAATTTCCGATCTCCTATGTATTGACCAATTGCCACAATTCCCTGTGTGCGGTGGGCGGTACGATCAACGAGGATGATCACATGTTTGGGCTGTCCTGTGCCAAAAAGTACGGCGGCGTTTACGTGCCCCCGCATCAGGCGGTCATCCACCAGTTTGCGCGGGAGATGATGGCATGTGGCGGCAGCATGATTTTGGGTTCCGATTCCCATACCCGTTACGGCGCCCTGGGCACGATGGCGATGGGGGAAGGCGGGCCGGAGCTGGTCAAGCAGCTGCTCAACCAGACCTATGATATCAATATGCCGGGTGTGGTCTGTGTGTACCTGACCGGGGAGCCGCAGAAGGGCGTGGGGCCGCAGGACGTCGCGCTGGCCATTATCGGGGCCGTGTTTGGCAACGGTTATGTGAAAAATAAGGTGATGGAGTTTGTGGGGCCCGGCGTGTCTGGCCTGAGTGCGGATTTTAGGATCGGCATCGACGTGATGACCACGGAGACGACCTGCCTGTCCTCCATCTGGCAGACGGACGATACCATCCGTGATTTCTATGAAATTCACCAGAGGGGAGAGGCGTATAAGGAACTGGCGCCGGGAGAGGTAGCCTATTATGACGGCCTGATTACGGTGGATCTTTCGCAGGTCAAGCCCATGATCGCCATGCCGTTCCATCCAAGCAACACTTATACGATTGAGGAGTTAAACGCCAACCTGACGGACATTTTAGCGGATGTGGAAAAGCGGGCGGCGGTGAGTCTGGATAACGCCGTACCTTACAGCCTAAAGGACAAGGTGCGCAACAACAGGTTTTATGTGGATCAGGGAATCATTGCGGGATGTGCCGGCGGCGGCTTTGAAAATATCTGTGCGGCGGCTGACATCTTAAAGGGCCGCTATATCGGAAGCGACGGGTTTACCTTAAGCGTTTACCCTGCCTCCATGCCGGTTTATATGGAACTGATCCAAAACGGCTGCGCGGCTGCCATTCTGGAAACCGGGGCGGTGTTAAAGACCGCATTCTGCGGCCCTTGCTTTGGGGCGGGGGACACCCCGGCCAACAATGCCTTTTCCATCCGGCATTCCACCAGAAACTTCCCGAACCGGGAGGGATCCAAGCTGCAGAATGGCCAGATTTCTTCCGTCGCGCTGATGGATGCCCGTTCCATCGCGGCCACGGCCGCAAACGGCGGGCTTTTGACCCCCGCCACCGATTTCGACGGGACGATCGGAAAGTACCGGTATCATTTCGACGCAAACATTTATAAAAACCGGGTGTTTGATTCCCATGGAATTGCGGATCCGTCCGTGGAAATCCATTTCGGTCCCAACATCAAGGACTGGCCTGCCATGTGCGCGCTTCCCGAAAATCTGGTGCTGCGCGTGGTTTCCGAGATCCATGATCCGGTGACGACCACGGACGAGCTGATTCCTTCCGGCGAGACCAGTTCCTACCGCTCCAATCCGCTGGGACTGGCGGAGTTTACCCTTTCCCGCAAGGATCCGGCTTACGTGGGGTTGGCCAAGGATATCCAAAAGGCGCAGCAGGCGGTGATGGCAGGAAAGTGTCCCGTGGAGGCAAAGCCGGAACTGCGGACGGTGATGGAGGCCATCCATGCCCGGTTTGCGGATGTGGGGGAGGGCAATGTGGGATTTGGCTCCACGATTTTTGCAGTCAAGCCCGGGGACGGCTCTGCCCGGGAACAGGCGGCGAGCTGCCAGAAGGTTTTGGGCGGCTGGGCCAATATCGCCAACGAGTATGCGACCAAGCGTTACCGTTCCAACTTAATCAATTGGGGCATGCTGCCGTTTTTGATTCCGGAAGGGGAGTTGCCCTTCCAAAACCTGGATTATCTCTTCTTCCCGGGGATCCGGCGTGCGGTGGAGGAGAAGGCTTCACAGATTGAGGGCTATACCGTGACGCCCGACGGCCTGCGCAAGTTTACGGTGACGCTGGGAGAGTTGACGGACGAGGAGCGGCAGATCATTTTAAAAGGCTGTCTGATCAATTATAACCGCGTGGACGCATAATGCAGCATCCCTTTCCATATAGTGTAGGGGAGGGATGCGCGATGACGGAAACGGAAATGGAAAAAAGGGCGGTGAGAACCGTGAGAAGGAAACATAGTAAGGACCTTCTTGCGGTTCTTTTCTTTTTGCTGCTTTTGCCTTACACCTGTTCGGTGCTGTTTGGGGCGCGGCAGGAGGAGGCGGTGGAAACCAGCGGGGGCGTGGCAGGCTTTGGCGGCTTTATTTTATGGGAAAAGCAAAACGGGGTGCGGCAGATACCGGTGGAGGATTTCCTGACGGGCGCACTGGCCGCATGCATGCCGGCGGAATACAGGGAGGAAACCTTAAAGGCGCAGGCGGTGATCCTGCGCAGCATCTGTCTGCGGGAAATGGAAGAAAACGGGGTTTTAAAAAAGGAGGAGAGCCAGCTGGAAATTTTGGAAAAGGAGTCCAGACAGACTCTCTGGGGAGAGGATTTCGCCGAAAACGAGGCGCGTTTTCAGCAGGCAGTGCGGGACACGGACGGGATTGTCCTTACAAAAAACGGCGGTGTGGTAAAGCCCCCCTATTTTCGGCTAAGCGCGGGCAAAACGCGCAGCGGTGCAGAAATTTTTGGGGTCGAGGCAGCGGCCGTTAAAGGGGGGGAGGCTTTGCCACAGCTGCCGGAGGGAAAAACCTGGTGCCGCAGCGTAGAGTGTCCCCACGACATGGAGGCGGAAGCATTTTTGCAGGAAATCAGGATCAGGAGAGAAGCGTTTGCAAAAAAGCTGTGGGAAGAGGGAATCAAACTGCCTGAAAAAGGGGGGAAAATCACATTGACCCGCGATAGCGCGGGCTATGTCCTTTTTGTGGACTGTGGCGATAAACAGATGGAAGGAGAAAAATTCCGGGAATTGTTTTCCCTGCCCTCCGCGTGCTTTTCCATTCGGGAGGAGGATGGGGAAATCCTGCTGCAAACCAAGGGAGTCGGCCATGGGTTGGGGTTTAACCAATACGGCGCCGATCTGCTGGCTGCAGGGGGAAAAGATTATCTGGAAATTCTGGACTGCTTTTTTACGGGACTTAAGGCCGAAAAGGTGCGAATGCCAATAGAACGGTAAAAATGTGAATAAATGTAAACTTACTGGAAAAACTATGCCTGAGAGAATTCTTATTCGGAAACAGTTTCTCAAATCGTATGAAGAAAGGACGACAGACATGAAAAGAAGGAAATCAGGCGGGGCATATCGCAAGGAAAAAATCATACTGACGGCATCCAGCATTTTGGTGCTGACAGCGATGACGGTGACGGGGATATCCATTTATAACAGCAGGCAGGAAAAGGAACCGGAAAATAATGTGGTGGACTTTTCCCTTTTGGAAAATGAGATGCAAAAAAAGGAGGAGGAGATTGCGCAGGCACAGAACCGTTCCGCAAAAAACCTCACAAGTGACCAAAGCAACAGCGGGGAATTGGATTATGACCCCTATTATGTGGAGCAGGAGCGGCGTTTAAACGAACAGGACGCGGCAGATATCCAAAATGCGGAGAAACTGCAGGCAGACATTGTGCCGGAGGCTTTGCCGGAAGCTGCGGTAGAGGAAGCAGTGGAGGACCGCAATGTCGGTTACGCGGAAATCAGCAGAAGGGGCGGGCAGGAGGGCACGGAGCCTAAAGAAGAGCCCGATGCTGACCAGCCTGCGCAAAATGATACGGCCCAAACAGACGGTGGACAGCAGGATGAAACCGGCACGGAAAGCGGCGCAGTGGATACGGCGTCCTTACCGGAAGGGGATACGGCTGTGGCACAAGGGCCGGATGAGGCAGCGCAGCAGGAGGCGGCGGCTGAGGCTGGGGATTTACAGGAAGTGGTGGCGGATGTGATGCAGGAGGAGGTGAGCCTGCATTTTGGGGAGGAAGCCAAACTGCAGTGGCCCATCGCCGGAAACGTGCTTCTAAATTACAGCATGGATAAGACGATTTATTTCCAAACCTTACAGCAATATAAATATAATCCCTCGATTGTGATCGGGGCAACCCAGGGGACAAGCGTGGCCTGTGCGGCAAACGGGATGGTGAAATCCATTTTTAAGGATTCCCAAACCGGTCTGACAGTGGTCATGAATCTGGGGGACGGCTATGAGCTTTCCTACGGACAGCTGCAGGATGTGACGGTGGAAGAAGGGGATTTTGTGGAAGCGGGCGCTTTTATCGGAAAGGTTGCGGCGCCTACCAAATATTATACGGTGGAAGGCACAAACGTATATTTTAAGCTGACCAAGGACGGGGAGCCTGTCAATCCGTTAAACTATCTGGGGTGACGTTATGCTGCTGATCAAAAACGGCTGTCTGGAGACGATGGCCGGGGACGGCCTTCCCAAAGGCGATATCCTTTGCCTAAACGGCAAAATCGAGCGGATTGCGCAGCGGATTGAACTGCCAAAAAGCGCGGATGCCCAGATTGTGGACGCTTCCGGCTGTCTGGTGATGCCGGGACTGATCGACGCCCACTGCCATCTGGGCATTACCGAGGAAAAGAAAGGGATTGAGGGCGACGACTGTAATGAAAATGTGGAGCCCGTGACCCCCTGGCTGCGGGCCGTAGATGCCATTAACCCCATGGACGCCGGTTTTGAGGACGCGGTGCGCGCGGGCATCACATCGGTCATGGCAGGGCCGGGAAGCTCCAACGTGGTGGGCGGCCAATTTGCTTTTCTCAAAACCAAGGGACGCTGCGTGGACGATCTGGTCGTCCGCGCGCCCGCCGCCATGAAAATTGCCTTCGGGGAAAATCCGAAGGTCAATTTTTCCGGTATGGGAAAAAGCCCCGTGACCCGCATGGCCATCGCGGGCATGCTGCGCAGGGAGTTGTTTGAGGCCCAAAAATACTGCGCCTCCAGACTGCAATCCGGGGAGGCGGATTTTACCAGGGAACCATGGCTTCCAGTGTTTTCCCGTGAAATTCCCCTAAAGGCCCATGTCCACCGGGTGGACGATATTTTTACGGCGATCCGGATTGCCAGGGAATTTGGACTGGATATGACGCTGGACCATTGCAGCGAAGGGCATTTGGTGGCGGACCGGATTGCCCAAAGCGGGTTTCCGGCGATCGTGGGGCCGGATCTTTCCTGCCGTAATAAAATAGAAATTCAGTATGTGGACTTTAAAACGGCGGGAGAGTTGCACCGGGCCGGTGTACTGGTGGCAATCTGCACAGACCACCCCGTATCCACCATCCAGTCCTTGCCGCTGTGCGCAGGGCTGGCGGTGAAAGCGGGACTGCCGCCCAAAGAAGGCCTGCGGGCCATCACCTGCAACGCCGCCAGAATCTGCCGGGTCTTTGACCGGGTGGGCAGCCTGGAGGAGGGAAAAGACGCCGATATCGCGGTCTTTACAGGTAATCCCATGGAAGTCGCCACGAGGGTGCGCTGCACGGTGATCGACGGCCGCATCGCGTACCGGGAAGGGCAATCCTGAAAAGACCGCGCGCCCTTTCCCGTTGGCTGTCTAAAAGCCGCCCGTGTCCTGACGCCGCATTCCCTTGTCGGAGGCTGTCCGGACGTAACAGTTCAGACAGTGATCCTCATAAAAAATTGTGGAAATGGCTTTACGCAGGATTTGTTTGCGCGTATACTGTATGGCAGAGAGTAGATTTGCCAAAAAGGAGAGCGCGATGAAAGTAGTGGTATTGGCCGGCGGAATCAGCACGGAGCGGGATGTTTCCCTGATTTCGGGAAAAATGATTTATCAGGCGGTGAAGCGGCTTGGGCATCAGGCCGTTTTGCTGGACGTATATCTGGGAATGGAGCGGGAGGACGTGGACTCTGTTTTTGAGAGCGACGAGGATTTTGCGCGTGATATCGCAGCGATCAGGGAAGTCAATCCGGATGTCAGTGCGGTGAAGGCAATGCGCAGGGACGGCGGAAGAAGTTATTTTGGCCCCAATGTAATCCGTATCTGCCAGATGGCGGACGTGGTCTTTTTGGGACTGCACGGGGAAGACGGGGAAAACGGAAAGGTGCAGGCAGCTTTCGACCTGCTGGGCATCCGCTATACGGGTACGGATTTTGTGAGCAGCGCCCTCTCCATGGACAAAAGCCTGGCAAAGGAACTGTTTTTGCAAAACGGGATTCCCACACCGACGGGCCTGTCGCTCAAGAGGGGAGAGCAGCCGAAAGAGCCCGTGGTGTTTCCCTGTGTGGTCAAGGTGTGCAGCGGCGGCTCTTCCATCGGGGTATCCATTGTGCGGAAGGAAGAGGAATTTGGAGCCGCTTTAAAAGACGCTTTCCGCTACGGGGATGAGGTGATCGTGGAGCAGTACATCAGGGGCAGGGAGTTTACCTGCTGCGTGATGGAGGGGAAAGCCCTGCCCATTGCGGAAATTGTGCCCAAGGAGGGTTTTTACGATTATAAAAATAAATACCAGGAAGGCTGTACGACGGAAATTTGCCCGGCCCGGTTGGACGAAGCGTCCACACGGCGCATCCAAGGGATAGCGGAACAGGTATTTCGTGTGCTGCGGCTCAAAAAATATGCGCGCATGGATTTTATGATGGACGAAAACGGGAATCCTTATTGTCTGGAGGCCAACACGCTGCCCGGCATGACGCCCACATCCCTGATTCCGCAGGAAGCGGCGGCGGCGGGTATCGGGTATGACCAGCTTTGCCAGAAAATTTTGGAGATGGCGCTGGAGGAATAAGGACTATGAAAAACATGACATTGTGGAATATTGCGCGGGCCTGCCACGGGCGGTTTATCATTCCGGCGAAAAAGCCAGAGCAGTCCTGTCCAAGGGAGGGGATGCGTACCATACGGGCGGCCTCCAATCTGGAAGCCAAGGGTGTGGTACTGGATTCGCGCAAGGTTGGGCCGGGATTTGTGTTTGTAGCGGTTAAGGGGGAAAAGGTGGACGGCCATTCGTTCATCCCGGAGGTTTTTGCCAAGGGGGCCATCGGGGTGATTTGCGAACGGGAGCCGGAAGAGCTTTTGGGCCCCTGCATCGTGGTCAAGGACAGTCTTTTGGCATTGCAGGATGTGGCGGCGTTTTACCGGGAGCAGACGGCGGTCACGGTGGTGGGAGTGACAGGAAGTGTGGGGAAGACCAGTACCAAAGAGTTTATTGCTTCCGTGCTGGCGCAAAAATATAAAACCCATAAAACCCAGGGGAATTATAATAATGAGGTTGGCGTACCGCTGACGCTTTTGTCGATGCCGGAAGGAACGCAGGCGGCGGTGGTGGAAATGGGGATCAACCATTTCGGGGAGATGCACCGGCTTAGCAGGATGGCGAAGCCGGACATATGCGTGATGACCAATATCGGGCAATGCCACTTGGAATATTTGGGCAGCCGGGACGGTATTTTGCGGGCAAAATCCGAAATTTTTGATTTTATGGATCCAAAGGGCTGTGTATGTGTCAACGGGGACGACGATAAACTGGCGGGACTTGGGCAGATACACGGGAAACGGCCGGTTCGGTTCGGTTTTTCCAAGGAAAATGATATTTATGCGGATGAAGTGTGCAGCCGTGGGCTTTTGGGCAGTACGGCCATGATTCATGCCAAGGATAGCGCTTTTTTGGTAACGGTACCGCTGCCGGGCAGCCATATGGTCGGCAATGCGCTGGCAGCGGTTGCGGTGGGTCTTTGGATGGGGCTTTCCACAAAACAGATCGCGGACGGAATCGGTGCGGTGCGGGCAGTGGGAGGCCGCAGCAGGGTGGTGCAGGCGCAGGACTGGGTACTCATCGACGACTGCTACAATGCCAATCCGGTTTCCACAAAGGCGGCGATTGATCTGCTGGCAACGGCGGAGGGGAGAAAAGTTGCCGTGCTGGGCGACATGTTTGAACTGGGGGAAAAGGAAGGAGAACTGCACGCCGAGGTGGGCGCATATGCCGCGCAGCATGGTGTGGACTGTCTGATCTGCGCCGGAAACCTGTCTGGGCAGATGCGCTTGGGGGCAGAGTCGGCGGGCCTTTTGCAGGTATTCCATTTTGAAAACAGGGATGCCCTTTTGGAAAACATCCGGCAGCTTTTGCGCCCCGGGGATTCCGTACTGGTCAAGGCATCCCATGGGATGGGGTTTGAAAAAATCGTGCAGGAACTGTTGGGGGAAAAAAGCGGAAATTGAGCAGCCAATCCCGGAAGTATTTTCCGGGCATGTTCCGGCAGCCGTTCCCATGCATGAAAGCGGGTACGTATCGGTATTTTTTATACCACTTGGTTTTATATGGTACAAAAAAGCGGTATAGCCGTTGAAAAGCTATACCGCAATGGTTTTTACTCTGCGTCGAAGGTTTTACCGTCCTCCACGATGCAGATATTGGTCTTTCCGGTGTTCAATTCGATTTCGTTGCCGTTATCGTCGTAAAATTTGGTAGCGCCGTAATCGCTTGTTTTTTTCCATGTTACGTGAATGCCCTTGCCGTTTGTGAAGAACCATCCGTCCTTGGTAGTGTCATGGCACTGGAAGCCGAGGTAGCCGCTGGCATCCCGGGTTTCATAATGGGTGAACTGCACCAGAATGTTTTTGAACGCAAGCTGTTGGTTGTTGGCCCCGTCGATATGCTTTTTATCGCCGTTTTGCATATCCTGAAAACGGTAATACAGGCCGTCGGATTCGTTGTACTCAAAGTAAGGCTTGGTTTTGACGTAAGCGTTGGTCAGGTCAATTTTGGTTGCGTTGAGCGCATTTGTACCGTACTGCTCCAGAGTGTTGGGGGCAGAGGCGGATGCAAATTTAAAGTGGCCTGCTTCATAGTTTTCCGTATAGGTTTCGGAGTAATTGAGCTTTTGCATCGCAGATTCGATGCGGTCGCCGCTGGTATAGGCGTTGTGCGGCGCTTTCCTGTCGTCGGTACGGTAAAACGCAGCGTCCACAAGGCCTTTTTTCTGGCTGGAATCGGAAGCCAGGACCGCACCGGTGATGTTGTTGGTGGAGGACTCGTTGATAATGGGCAGGATGTAGAAAGGCCCGCCGATATGGCAGTAGACGGCATCCCATTCTTTTGCCCAGTATACATAGTAGTCACGGCAGCTTCTGACGTTGCCGATCCGGTCCATGCCCTTCCAATCCTTGAAAACCGCCATCAGGCGCGTCATGCTGCCTTCCACGTTGCATTCGTAGAGGATATCCGCATTGGAAATCCCATACTGGGGCAGGCAGGCGTTTTCGTTGGGGATCATCACCGCTATGGGGCGTTGGTTCTCCAATTCACCCCGTATCCATTCGTTGGTAAGGGGGCTTCTGACCATGCCCTCCTCGGGGGGGACGTCCTGGGGCTGGGTTTCTGCGGTCTCGGTCGGCGCAGGCACCGTCTCCGGTGTGACGGTTGGTTCCGGGGTGCTTTCCAGTTCATTGACTGCCATCGTTTCAACAGGGTCTTCCTTTTTGCCGCAGCCTGCCAGTAAAGTGATGCAGGCCAGGCCGGTTATAAGAAGGACAGCTAATTTTTTCATGTGAACTCCTCACTTTCTTTCATTTCGTTCCTTCGTGATCCGTCAAAAACCGTAGGGAAATTTGACATCATAACATTCATTATAGCGTATGGTGAAAAGTTTGTCACTAATAAAAAAGATTTTTGCACGGAAATCGTTACACCCCGGTTATTATTTACGGCCAATGTCACCTAGTTAAGCCATGGGTTTTGGGAGGCGTGCCTGCAGGCCGGGGATGGGAATTTGGCGGCGGGGCAGCCCTCTTACCGGGCGGACGGTTCCTTACGCATGCATACATGCAAAACGGGGAATTTCACCAAA
>CARDPF010000004.1 GCA_948960675.1 uncultured Eisenbergiella sp. | reverse complement strand
CACCATGCGCAAGATGTACCTAGTACAGCTTTGGATGCGCCTGCCCGGCAAGAGGACTGCCCTGCCGCCAAATTTCCGTCCCCAGCCTACCGGCACGCTGCCCGAGCCCATGGCTAAACTTAATGACATTGTAGGCTGAACTGTAACTGGAAGACGACGCCCGCCCGTGAATATTCTTTACAATTGGCCCAAGATGGGATAACATACACAAAAAGGGGGTGGTGCAGATGGGGAGGGGAAAAGGCAGTCATATTTTCGGAAAGAGGGGAAAAAGCGGATTGGCGCGGGAGAGGGTTTCTTCCTTGCACAAGTATCTGGTGGCGGGCTGGATAGCGACCTCCGGATTGATGCTATCTGTTTTTTTGGTATATGGCGTTTATTCCATTTTGCAGGCGACAGGGGAACTGGAGAAGAGCAACCGCATTGTGGCGAGCCATTATGCCCAGCAGCTGAATAAAGATATTGATTCCATGAAGGGATATGTGGACCGGACATACAGCGAAAATGTACAGTTCCAAACGTTAAAGCGTCCGTACCTTACGGAGCCTGAGTGGTTTAGTTCGGCTTATTATCTGGCAAACAGTCTGGAAGGGCGGGCGGGTACCATGGATTATTTTGGGGGCGTTTTTTTCTATGACGCGCAGAAAGGAACCCTGCGCAGCCAATACAGCGAGTTTACCCACAGCGGCGATAATTACCGCCTGAACCTGTGCCTGAAGGAGTATCTGGGACAGATCCGCAACGAGGTGTACCATGAAGGCTTTTTTTCGTATGAAGGGGAAACCTATCTGGTCTATATGAAGGGCATCCGGCAAAAGCTGGTGGGCTTTGTGCTGAACCTGAACGGATATTTTTCAAGTGAGGACGGATTGGACCTGATTTTCTATCAGGGAGACGGCGTGCTGGAGACGGTGGGGTCGTCCATGACGGACACACAGGCGCAGGCGTTTGCCGCATCGGGGACAAAGCAGGAGGCGGCGAGGGGGCTGGGCTATATTGCGGCCATAGAGCCCATCGGGTTTTCCGGCATGTACCTGGCGGTACTGCAGCAGGCGGAAGGCGTCCGGGATTTGATGGGAAGCTGGGAATTTTGGCTGCTGTTTATTTTGATTCCGCTGATTTTGGTGGGAACGGTTTCCAAGGTCTGGCAGCTTTTCAATCAAACGCTGATCTGGCCGGTGGAGCATTTGGCATACCGGCTGGACAATATGCGGGAAAACGGGGAAGCGAAAAAGTTTGCAAAGACACAAAAGACCCGGATCCGGGAATTGCTGGAGATCAACAGCAGGCTGGATGATATTGTGGAGGAAATGCAGCGCATGCAGCGGGAAAAGTATAAAAAGGAGATGGAGGCAAACGCCGCGAAGCTGCAATACTATCAGCTGCAGGTCAACCCCCACTTTTTTATCAATTGCCTCAACCTTGTGGATTCCCTTTTGTCGGAGAAAAACGTGGATACGGTGCGCCAAATGATCCGCTGGCTGTCGGAGCATTTCCGCTATGTGTTCCGCAGCCAGGAGAGCCTTGTGACGATACGGGAAGAACTCAGGGAGGTGGAAGCATACTGCAATATTTACATGGTGCGGGGAGGAATGCCGATTTTGATCCGCAAGGAGGTGGAAGGGGATTTATTGGAGTATGGCGTGCCGATTTTGGCGATTCAGACGTTTGTGGAAAATGCCGTCAAGCATGCCCGCAGGCAGGGGCAGATTTTGTCCGTGGAGGTGACGGCCAAGGAGATTAGGCGGGAGGACGGCGCATATGTCAGCATCCGGGTTTCGGACAACGGGGAGGGGTATCCGGAGGAAAAGCTGGAAGAGTTAAACGCCCCGGTGACACAGTTTTGCTACCATTCCCGCCATGTGGGTATTGATAATATTAAATACAGGATTTACCTGATGTATAAAGGACAGGCACAGATTTTTTTCTATAACGGGCCATCCTGTGGGGCTGTGGCGGAACTGTTGATTCCCGCGAGCAATGAGGAAAATAGCCATGGTTAAATCAGAAAATGCGGCAGTGTCCGTCAGATTTTGCATATTTTTTCTTACCGCATTTGGATACAATACCAGTATCAGCAAACGCCGGAACCGCTTTTTGCAGGCTCCGGTGCGGATTAGCAAAGGAGGAAACAATATGAAAAAGAAATGGATTGCCATGCTTTTGGCGGCGGCAATGGTATTTTCCGTAACGGCCTGTGGGAAAGATGCCGGCAGCGCAGGCACTACGGGAAACGACGCGGCGGTAAATACGGAGGCGGACGGCAAAAAGCAGGAGGCCGACGAGGACAAAGGGGAAGAGGATAAGCAGGAGGCTGCTTCCGGATTTGTGGCGGCCGAGAATCCGGATGACTGGCCGGTGATTTCCATCATGTATCCGGCTCCCAGCGAATTTCCTGCGGAGGCGAGCGTGGAGAAAGCGCTGAACGATTACCTGGTTTCCATCAACGCCGGTGTAAAGGCGGATATCGTACAGATGAGCATCGGGGATCTTTCCACCCAGCTGACGCTGGCGCTCAGCGATAACACCAACCCGCTGGATTTGTTCTGCTGGCGGTTCTACTCCACATTGGACGGCTGTGTGAAAAATGAGCAGTGTATTTCCCTGGAGCCTTATCTGGAGGAATATGCGGATATGTGGGAATCCTTTCCGGAGAGGGTGCTGATGACGCAGCAGATTGACGGTGTGCAGTATGCGGTTCCTTCCGTGGACAGTTATGCTACTTATGAGGTATATATGCTGCGCAAAGAGATCGCAGAGGAACTTGGGATTGCGGACCGGGACGGGGAAGAAATTACGCTGGAAGAAATGACGCAGATTATGAAGGATGCCAAAGCCATTCACCCGGAATATGCGTATATGATCAATACCAACGACGATCCGGTACAGGGACTGGACAGTCTGGGCAATTCCAACTGGCTTGGCGTGCTGTTGAACCGGGGTGTGGGGACCACAGAGATTGTCAACTATTATGAGACGGAAGAGTTTAAGGATTTCTGTTACCTGATGAAGGATTGGAACGAGGCGGGACTTTTGTGTGACGATCCCCTGAACAATTCCATGACCATTGCCCAGTATAATAACGATGTGGCGGCAGGCTGTTATGTGGGCGGCTACAGTGCGGATTACATCAAGGCCCTGGTTTCCTATACGTATGACAACGTGCAGTTTAAGCTGACGGATCTGGTGGGTACCAGCGCTTCGGTATTGGGCGGCTGGATGGTTTCCTCCGTCTGCAAAAACCCCGATGCGGCCATGAAGCTTTTATATCTGATGACCACCGACGAGAATGTGGCGCGCTATATCATTCTGGGTGTGGAGGGCGAGACCTATACTGTGGATGAGAAAGGGATTGCCCGGTATCCGGAAGGGATTGATTCCAAAACCTCTACCTGGAACCTGACGTTCCCCTGGTATTGGCCGAACCAGTGCTTAAGCCTGCCCTTGGAGACCGACTTTACGGCTTATTATACGGATATGCTGGAAGCACCCAATCAGGCGGAGTTCTCCAGCGCAATGGGCTTTATCTTTGACAGCACCAACGTATATGACCAGATGGCTGCATGCGCCACGGTGGTGGCGGAGTACAGACCGGCCCTGTTGTACGGCTTGGTGGATGTGGACGAATATTTGGAGAAGTTTAACAAGGAACTCAAGGATGCCGGAATCGACGACATTATTGCCGAAGAGCAAAAGCAGTTTGACGCATTTTTGGAAGCGCTGGAAGAATAAACCAAAGGGAAGTTTACCGGGACAGGATTTTTGAAGAAGGGAAGCTTCCGGACAGATTGCCGGCTGTGAAATCGCAGCCGGCAATTTTGAAAAGGGGGCTGCGCACGGAGGTCATCATGCAAAAAGAAAAGAAAACACAAAAAAATCCCGGAACCAAAAAGCAGACGGCTAAAAAGCTGCGCAAATATCTGCCGCTATATCTGCTGTCCCTTCCGGGTTTTATTTATTTGATTATAAACAACTATCTGCCCATGGGCGGCCTGATTTTGGCGTTTAAAAAATACAGCTTTGCCAAGGGGATTTTGGACAGCCCCTGGAACGGCATACAGAATTTTACATTTCTGTTTGGCTCCAAATGGGCGAAAATCATGTTCCGAAACACCATCTGCTATAATCTGGTGTTTCTCGTTTTGGGAACGTCGTTTGCGATCTTTGTGGCGATTCTGCTGAGTGTGATCGGACACAAGCTGGCAAAGCAGACTTACCAGACGCTGATTTTAATACCCCATCTGGTCAGCACCGTTTTGATCGGATACCTGGTATTTGCATTTCTCTCGGAAAAAAACGGTTTTGTCAACAACGGTATTTTGATGCCGCTTGGTGCAGAGCCGGTGAGCTGGTATACGAAGGCAAGCTATTGGCCGGTGATCTTGGTGATTGTACAGCTGTGGCGCAGCTTCGGCTTCCAGAGTATCGTCTATTTTGCCACCATCATCGGGTTTGATAAGACCTATTATGAGGCGGCTGTGATGGACGGCGCTTCTATAGGGCAGCAAATTTTCCGTATTACGCTGCCTTTGCTAAAACCGACGGTTATCATTTTGACGATTATGGCACTGGGCAGGATGTTTGCTTCGGATTTCGGCTTGTTTTATCAGGTGCCGCAAAACAGCGGACTGCTTTATTCCGTTACCACAACGATAGATACCTTTGTCTACCGTACCCTGATGCAGGACCATGATGTGGGAAGATCGCTGGCGGCGGGATTTTTACAGTCGATTTTAGGCTTTGTCGTGGTCATGATTACGAACGCCGTGGTGCGCAAAGTGGACAACGAAAGCGCGCTGTTTTAAGACAGGGAAAGGGGGAAATTACCTATGGTCTGTACCAAAAAAGGTTTTCGGGTTTTTGCAAACGTGGTGATGGTGGTGCTGGCACTGTGCTGTGTGCTGCCCTTTATCCTGCTGATCTCCTCCTCCGTGACGGATGAGGCGACCCTGATGAAAAACGGTTATGCGTTCATACCCGAGACGGTCAACTTTATGGCCTATCAATATCTGTTCCAGTCCTTTGGCGGTATTTTAAGGGCTTATGGCATGACGGTGTTTGTGACGGCAATCGGCGCGTTTTTGAATGTGTCCATGACGATGTTTATGGCGTATCTGCTTTCCAAAAGGGATTTGCCGGGCAGGGGCTTTATTTCCTTTTTTATCTTTTTTACCATGCTCTTTTCCGGTGGTATGGTACCCAGCTACATTGTCTGGAGCCAGTACATGCATGTGGGGGATTCCGTTTTTGCCCTGATTTGTCCGAATCTTTTGCTGGGCGGTTATAACGTGATTCTGATGCGGACGTATTTTACCACGAATGTGCCCCAGGAGATTCTGGAGGCGGCGGAGATGGATTCCTGCAGTGAGATTGGAAAGCTGTTTCACATTTCCATTCCCCTGTCCAAACCGATGATTTCCACGGTGGCGTTGTTTTCCGCGCTGGCATACTGGAATGACTGGATCAACGGTATCTATTATCTGACCAGAAGAAAAGACCTGTATACGATTCAAAATGTATTAAACAGTATGATGAACAATGTGCAGTTTTTAAAGGAAAATACGCTGGACGCCGCCAGCGCCCAGATCGTAAACCAGATTCCCACGCAGGGGGTGCGAATGGCGATCGCAGTGATTTCCGTAGTGCCGATTCTCATGATTTACCCCTTCTTCCAGAAGGCGTTCATCAAGGGGATTGTGATCGGCGGCGTGAAAGGATGAGGATTGGAAATAAGGAGTACATACATGGCAAAATTACAAGTCAACACAAAAAACAGGCGGTTTGCCACACAACCGTCCCTGTACGGGTTGTTTTTTGAGGATATCAACCGGGCGGGGGACGGCGGGCTGTATCCGGAACTTGTGCGCAACCGCAGCTTTGAGGACAGCCTGTACCCTGCGGATCTGTCCCCCAAAGGGGACGATCTGGTAAACGGGGGCGGCTGGGAACTTGGCTGGCAAAAGGGCGAGGGGCTTGCGCGCTGGAAAAAGGGGCTTGCGCCCACCGAAATCCCGGCGTGGTACAGTGAAAACGCAACAATCTCCTTAGAGACGCAGGACACGTTAAACGACAGCCGCCGGGCGGCGCTGGCAATGGATTTTTTGCCGGGCGGGGTGGTCTACAATATCGGTTACTGCGGCGTGCCCGTCCGGGAGGGTGAAATCTACCGCCTGCTCTTTTTTGCAAAGGTGGAAAAGCGCGTGGAGCTGGAGGTATCCATACGTTCGGGAGAAAAGCCCGTTGCCTGTAAAACGGTTGGGCTTGGCGGCAGCGGATTTGTGCGCTATGAACTGTCGTTTGCGGCCCAAAAGACCGATAAGCAGGCGCGGCTTTGCCTGTCGGTAAAGGAGGGCGGGCAGGTGGTTTTGGGATATATTTCCCTGATGCCGGCAGATACCTACTGCGGGCACGGCCTGCGCAAAGACCTGTGCCAAAAGCTGGAGGATTTGCATCCTGCGTTTTTGCGTTTCCCGGGCGGCTGTATTGTGGAGGGTTTTTCCCGCTCCACCGTGATTCGGTTTCGCAATATGGTGGGGCTGGCCTGGGAGCGCCCTACTCTATTGGATTTGTGGAGTTATAACGCGACGCAGGGACTGGGCTTTCACGAGTATTTGCAGCTTTGCGAGGATCTGGGTGCGGATGCGCTTTATGTGTGCAACTGCGGGATGACCTGTCAGGTGCGGGCCTGTGTTTTGATGGATGAGGGGGAAATCGAAGAACTCATGGAGGACACCCTGTGCGCGCTGGAGTATGCGTTGGGGGATATCAGCACAAAATGGGGCGCCCTGCGTGCATCCATGGGGCATCCGGCGCCTTTTCGGCTGCGTTATCTGGAAATCGGCAACGAAAATAACGGGCCGGAATATGAAGCGCGCTATGCGCGTTTTCGGAATAAAATTGTGGAAAAGTATCCGGATCTGATCATTGTGGCCAACACCCATGTGGAAAAATCCGGGCTGGAACTGGATATTGCGGATGAGCATTTTTATGACAAGGCGGAGTGGTTTGCCGAAAATACCCGGTATTATGACGGATACGACCGGAAAGGCCCCGGGATTTTCGTGGGGGAATTTGCCGTGGTGGCAGGGGCGATCCGCACCCTCTATGCCGCAGTGGCCGAGGCGATGTTCATGGTGGGGCTGGAGCGCAATCAGGATATTGTGCGGCTGGCAGCCTATGCGCCGCTGTTTGAGAACGTCCATTATGCCGCATGGGAGCCAAACCTGATCGCCTTTGACGGGTTGGACAGCTATGGGATTCCGTCCTATTATGTGTGGCGTCTGTTCGGGCAAAACCGGGGGGATTATGTGCTGGAAAGCAGGCAGGAATGCGGCAATATTTATGCGCCTTACTTAAAAGGCGGCCCCTGCCTCACAGGCGCCGTCGGCATGAAGTATAGAAATGCACGTTGGAGGGGACAGGAGGCGGTGGCCAGCCGTTTCCTCTTCGGCGGCGTGCAGGAGTGCGGCGACGGGATTTTTTGCACGGTTGCTTCGGAGGATTCGGCGGAGGCCCAGCGGGCGAAGCGGTTTGAAATGGAAGGGACTGTGTTGATCACCATGGGGGACGACCTGACGTCCCGGGAAGGGGCTTTTGAGATTGAACTGTTTGCCGAGGAGGGAAAGGAACTGGGCATCGGGATGTTTGCGTCCCCTTATGGCGAGGCGAGAAACAGCGAGGACAGCCCGTGGAACCTGTTTGCCGTACAGCCCCTGCGCTGGACCATAAAAGACGGAATCAGCAGACTGCAGGCGGGGGTGGGCTTCCGCAAATACAGTCTTTCTAAAACGGTGGAAGTGGAACTCAAGACGGGATGTTACCATCATTTTTGTATGGAATCGGACGGCAGGCAGCTGTATTGCAGGATCGACGGCAGGGATGTGATGCAGATAGAGCTGCCCCACTATGAAGAAATCCAGACGGTTGCGCTGGAGGGGGAAAAGGAAATTCTGCTGAAAGTGGTGAACCTGGCCGATGGGGAAAGGCCGCTGGAAATTTCTTTGGATTGCCCGGTACAGCCGGTTTATAGGGCGGGGGTGATTGCCGGGGCAGCGTCGGATAAAAACAGCCTTGCGGATCCGGAAGCGGTGACGGAGCATTGGGTTACCCATACCGGGGCGGCGCAGGAATTTACGTACCTTGCCCCGGCGTATTCGGTCAGCGTGCTGCGCATCGGGAAAGGGGAATGAATGGATATGGGTGATTATTGTGTACATGATACGTTATATGCAGAAAACGGGGGGTTTCTTCCCAAGGAGGGGGGATACAGCAACATTTTGCTGAAAAAAAGGTATTCCGGTATGGTCTGCTGTCCGGGGGATGGACAGCGGCGGCCGGGCGCCATGTATCCGCGCTGCATCCGTCTTTCCCATAACGGGGAAAAGAACGGGACGCTTCTTGCGACCATGGAATGGTATAACAGGGAAAATCCCATGTTTCCGGTTTATGAGAGCACGGATGAGGGGAAAAGCTGGCGCTTCTTGAGCAGCCTTGCCCACGGGGAGACAAAAGAGGGAATCCGGTTCCAGCCCCACCTGTTTGAGCTTCCCTGCGATATGGGGACGATGCGGGAAGGAACCGTTTTGTGTGCCGGGAATATCATTCCCGGGGACTTTTCTTCCACGGCGCTTTGGCTGTATAAAAGCATGGATGCAGGAAAAACCTGGGAGTTTGTCAGCGAAATTTTGCAGGGAGGCAAGGCGGAGCCGGATACGAAGAGGGGAAAGCCGGTATGGGAACCTTTCTTGTTGCAGTCGCCGGACAAAAAGCTGTACTGCTACTACTCGGATGAACGCTATAAGGAGAAGGGGTACAATCAGCTGCTTGCCCACAAGGTTTCGGAGGACGGCGGCTATACCTGGGGGGAGGAAAAAATTGATGTGGCCTTTGGGGACGGGAAGCTTCGTCCCGGCATGCCGGTGGTGGAATATCTGCCGGATGGCCGTTTTATCATGGTCTATGAGATGGTCAACGAGGACCGGATTCCGGTGTATTTTCGGATTTCGGATTCCATGGACGACTGGGGCAGCCCGGATTTTATGGGAAACCCGGTGATTGCGGCGGACGGCAGCTATCCTACGGGAACGCCTTACGTACTCTGGATTCCCAAGGGTGGGGAAAAGGGAACGCTGCTGGTGTCCGGCAGGGGGTATTCCCACATTTTTGCCAATTCCTGTCTGGGGGAAGGGTTTTGGGAAAAGATGGACGCCCTGACGGATGTGGACAATACTTATAATTTCACAGGGTACAGCCAATGCATGATCGCCCTGCAGGACGGAAACCGCGTTTTAAACCTTTGCCCGCGCCATATTTCACCTGAGCAGGCAATGATTGAAGCGGTGGTGGCGGATGTTTTTGAGCGGACATAAGGAGGCGGCAAATTTGGGGATCTTTGTGAAAGATAAAAGTTTTTACAAGCAGGCGGTGGCAATTGCGGTTCCCATATCGCTGCAGAGCATGATCACCATCGGCGTAAATCTGATGGACAATATTATGGTGGGTTCCCTGGGAGAGATCGTGTTGTCCGGTACGTCTTTGGCGAACCAGTTTATCGGTATCTACCATATTTGCTGTATGGGGATCGGCATGGGGGCAAGCGTGCTGACGGCACGGTTTTGGGGCATGGAGGATTTGGAGGCGCTCAAAAAGACTGTCACGCTGATGCTGCGGTTTTGCATCGGGTTAGCGGTATTGTTCATGGTACCGTCGGTTTTTTTGCCCGCCTGGCTGATGCGGATTTATACGCCGGATGACGCCGTGATTGCACAGGGCGTCTTGTATTACCGCTGGATCTGGCCCTGCTTTATTTTACAGGGGATGTCTTTGACCTGTACCATTGTCCTGCGCAGCGTAGGGCAGGTGCGGTTGCCGTTATACAGTTCCATCGGCGCCTTTTTTGTCAATATTTTTTGTAACTATGTTTTTATTTTCGGAAAACTGGGTGCGCCCAAAATGGAAATCCAGGGCGCGGCGCTGGGAACACTGATTGCCCGGGCCTTTGAATTTGCCGTGATCTGCGGATATTTTTTCCTGAAGGATGAAAAAATTGGCTATCGGATACAAAACCTTTGGATGCGCTGCCGGGAATTGACAGGGGAATATATCCGTGTGGGCGTTCCGGTATTTGTCTCGGATGCGCTTCTGGCTTTTGGAAGTTCTGCGGTGGCCATGATCATGGGCAGAATCGGCAGGGAATTTGTGTCGGCCAATTCCATTACTTTTGTCACCCAGCAGCTGAGTACGGTAATGATTCAGGGAGTCTGTCAGGCGGGCTGCATTGTGACGGGGCACACGCTGGGACGGGGGGATCAAAAAAAGGCGCAGGAGCAGGCATGGACCTTTCTGGCGCTGGGCGTCTGTATCGGTGCTTTGGCCAGCGGGATTATTCTGTTGATCAGCGAGACGGTTATCGGCTGTTACAATATTACGGAGCAGACACAGGAAATTGCACGCCAGCTGATGCGGGCCATCTCCATTATCGTGGTGTTTCAGGCGACCAACAGCATTATGATGAAGGGGGTGCTGCGGGGCGGCGGGGATACCCGGTTTTTGATGGTTGCGGATATTCTGTTTTTGTGGCTGGTGTCCGTTCCGCTGGGGGCGCTGGCAGGACTGGTGTGGCATTTGTCAGCGTTTTGGATTTATTTTTTCTTGAAAATTGATCAGGTGATCAAGGCCTTCTGGTGTGTGTCCCGGTTAAGGAGCGGAAAATGGATGAAGGGGATCAGCGGCTCGGCGGCAGGACGCGCAGGAAGGATGGGCGCAGGGACATGAGGAGAATTGCAGACGGGTTAAAACCGATGCGTAAGAAGAAAGGATGGTAGGATATGCTTAGGACAGTGAAAACGGAAAGCGGTATGGTACAGGGACTGGTGGGAAAAGATCCAAGGATTACGGTGTTTCGCGGCGTGCCTTACGCAAAGCCGCCGGTAGGGGAACTGCGCTGGAAGGCCCCATGTCCTGCGGAAAGCTGGGAGGGTGTGCGCAAATGCTATGAATATGGCGATATGCCTATGATGCGCGTGCATCCCGGCACGGACGATAGCTTTTATAAGAGGGAGTTGCATCCCGTATCAGCTGATTTTGGCATGAGCGAGGATTGCCTGTACCTGAATATTTTTTCCCCGGCCGAACGGGTGGACGAAAAGCTGCCGGTATTTTGTTATATTCACGGGGGCGGCCTGCAGGACGGCTATAACTATGAAGTGGAATTTGACGGGGAGCGTGTGGCGCGCCGGGGTGTCATTGTGGTCATGATCGGATACCGGTTGGGGCTGTTCGGCTTTCTGGCGCATCCGGAAATCACAGCGGAGACACCGGAGGGCGGCGTGGTTTCCAATTTCGGCATGCAGGATCAGTCCATGGCGCTGCACTGGGTGGCGAGAAATATCGCAAACTTTGGCGGCGACCCTTCCCGGATCGTGATTTGCGGACAGAGCGCCGGGGCGGGCAGCGTGCAGGCCCAGCTTTGCAGCCCCATGAACGAGGGAATCATTGCGGGCGCAATCTGCCAGTCGGCAGTATCCTTCGCCTTTGGGGATGAAAAAGCTTTCATGGGACACGATATGACGCTGGAGCAGGCGCAGGCCCATGGGGTAGATTTCTTTACAAAGGTCGGCATCCAAAATCTGGAGCAGGCGCGGGCCATGGATGCGGCTGAGTTGATGCGGCTGGTGGACAGCGTATCCCCCAAAGGCGCGATGTTTGGCCTGTCCTTTGGTACCTGTATCGACGGAAAATTCATCAAAGAGCCTGTGGCACGTTCGTATTATAACGACAGGCTTCCCGGTGTGCCGATGATCGTTGGCGTCTGCATGGGGGAAACCCAAGGGATGTTTGGCAGGGGAACGCTGACCTATGAGGATATTTTGGAAAAGGCCGAAGGGTACGGGGAGAAAAAGGAGGCGTTTTTGGAAGCCGCCCATGTGTCCAATGATGAAGAAGCCGCAGAACTGACCAAAACGGATGCTTTCAATATGTTCCTGGCCGCAAGCAGGGGATTTTGCGAATTGCGTTCGGGAATGGGGAAAAAGGTATATTACTACATTTTTGACCAGGATATTCCGGGGGATGACGCGGGTTCCTTCCACGGTTCCGATCTGTGGTTTATGTTTGATTCCCTGGGCAACAGCTGGCGGCCTTTTGAGGGAAAGCATTATGACCTGGCGCGTCAGGTAACGTCCTACTGGACGAATTTTGTCAAGACCGGGGATCCCAACGGCACGGATTATAACGGCAATTTGCTGCCGGAGTGGAAAGCATACTCTGCAGGGGAAAAGAGCGTCATGAGATTCCTTGACACCTCGACGCCGGATGTGCTGGAGGAATGCCCGGTACTGGATTTTAGGCTGGCCTTCGGAAAAGAAAAGCTGACGGAGCGGTAAGGCCCAAGTTGCCATGCACGGGGAATGCCAGTTCGTTAAGCTATAGGCCCGGGAGGCGTACCGGCAGGCCGGAGTATGTAGCGGCAGGCCGGGCTCCCTTACCGGACAGGCAGTTCCTTTCGCATGTTTACATGTAAAACGGGGAATTTCACCAAAACGCCGTTTAGTTCCAAGCAGCCGGAAAATGCGGAAACTCGCTACGCTCAAACAGTCCGCGTTTTCCGGCCGGAACTAAACGGCGTTTTGGGAAATTCCACCGTTTTACATGTCACCATGCGGAAAGAACTGCCTGCCCGGTAAGGGAGCCCGGGCTGCCGCTACATACTCTGGCCTGCCGGTACGCCTCCCGGGCCTGCTATTGGTTCCGTGGGAACTCGCTCTAGGAATGAGGGCGGTTACGGCTGTGCTTTGGGGAGCACGGGCAGTTCGATGCAGGAGGCCTGCGATGCGCCGAAGAAAATCCGGTCATGGGCGATGGCGTAATCCTTGCCCAGCGCAGGCGGTTCTGTGGTGTTTAGGTTCCGGTTAATGCCGGGGAACATGCTTCCTGTCAGCTGGATGCCGACAGCGTGTCCTGCCGGGATACGGTATGCGGTGTGCCCGATTCCAAACCGGTATAGGACCGTTTCCCCAGGGGTAAGGAAATCATTGGTAAACAGGCCGTTTCTGTGGCGGGCGCGCACGTAACCGGCCGCAATTTGGCGCTGGTAGCCGTCCGGTGCAATGTCGGTCAGGCGGCAGACAAAATCGGTATCGGGCACGTCCGTAGCCGCATAAAGGTTTACACGGATGCTTCCCGCAAGGCTAAGAGCCTCCTCCAAGGGAGCCGAATGGAATTCCAAAAGATCCTTCCGGCCGGAAATTTCGGACCAATCCGCCATGGCCATGCGCTTCTTTTGATCCACGATTGCAGAGGGGGCAGGATCCATGGGATCATAGGTCAGGGATGCCTCCCCGGCATCCGGCTCTTTGGTATCCAGCTTCGCGCCGGGGGCGAGATAGAACTTCACCGGTACGCTTTGCGGGGGAGGCCAGTCGGCGGCCGTATGCCAGTCATTGCTGCCCTGCATGAAGTAGCGGACGCGGCCGGGAAGAAAAGTTTCGTCTTTTTGCTTGATGTAATGATTAAACCAGCGGAGCATGATGCCGGAAACGTCCTGGGCTTCACCGGAGTTTTCACTGCCGAAATCCACGTCCTCGATTTGGCTGGGCAGGACGCCGCCATGGGTCCAGGGGCCGATCAAAAGATAAGCGTTTTCCCGTGTGAAAAAATCCGAGGAGCGGCGGGCCGCCATATAATTTTCGATGGTACTGTTGCATGCCCCGTCCATCCATCCGGTGCCGCAGAGCATGGCGGTGTGGATGCGGTCATAACAAATGGGGCTGTGGATGCTGTCCCAGAATTCTTTTTTTTCTACGCCTTCTACTAAATCCAAATAGTCCCTGAGCATGGGAACGCCCTCCAAAAGGGCGGCAGGGTTTTGGTTCATGGGCAGGGTTTTGGAAAATTCCCCCAGCTTTTTGATATTCTCCTGTAAGACGGGAACCATTTTATTCCGGAAAGCCTCATCGGGCATATAGGCTTTTGCGTGCTCCAGCAGCTGGTTATAGGCCCAGTTTAAGTGGAAGCTTGCCACGGTCTGCATGGAACTGGTTCCGAAGGAGGAAAGGGAGCAGCACATGAAAGGGCAGATGGCTTTTAGGTGGGGCGGGGCATCTGACGCTGCGGCGATCTGGGTAAACCCGAAATAAGAAAGCCCGAACATGCCCACATTTCCGTCGCAAAAAGGCTGGGCGGCCAAAAATTCGACGGCGTCATACCCATCCTCGTGCTCGTTGCCGCCGTTTAGGTTCATTTTTCCCTCGGATGCGCAGGTACCGCGGCAATCCTGAATGGCTACAATGTAGCCTGCATCCACAAATTCGGGGTAGTGCTCATAAAGGGGTTCCCGCACGATTCCCTCTTTGTTATAAGGGGTACGCATCAGGATCACGGGATATGCGCCATCGGCATCGGGCATATACAGGTCCGTGGCGAGTTTAACCTGATCCCGCATGGTGCAGAAGAAATTTTTGACAGTTTTCATGGAAATACGCCTCCTTTTTTGACTTTCTCTTCTCTCATTATACCAGAACCCTGTGCAGGCTCCTATCACAAAAACAGATAGAACATATTATATTTTCTGACGTAAAGAGTCCAAAATCCCGGATTCTGAATCAGAAAATGTGATAAGCAAAATCTGTTTTTGTATATTTTGTCATTGGGCATTATAATAGAATAAAGTGGGATGGTGATAGGGAAGTAACAAGAGGAGGGATTGCGTATGCTTGACTTGAAAAAGCTGGTGGGGGAAGAGGCCGGCGTGATGGAAGGCTGCAAATTGGATTGGGAAAGCGAAGGAATTGATTTTTATGAGGATGTGGCCTATGGCATGGGAGGGGATCATCCCATGTACCTGGATTTGATGGTTCCGCAAAAAAGAGCCGGGGAACCGTGTCCCGCAATCATCTGGGTACACGGCGGCGGATGGAGCATACCGGAGTTGACGAAAAAATACCGACCGTCGAAGGCCCTGGCGCAGGCCTGCCATATGGGGTTTGTATGCGTGAGCGTGGAGTACCGGCTGGTGACGGAAAAACCTTTTCCTGCGCCCATGGAGGATTGCAAATGTGCCGTGCGTTTCCTAAAAGCGCATGCGGGGGAACTGGGGATTGATCCGGACTGCATCGGCATCTGGGGGGAGTCCGCAGGAGGACAGCTGGCAGCTCTGGTGGGGGCGTCCTATGCCAATTCTGCCCTGGAAGGAAATGGGGGATGGCAGGAGTACGACAGTAAGGTGAAAGCGGTCTGTGACTGGTATTGCGGAGGTGACATGACGCATATGGGGGCGTATCTTTGTCCCGAGGTACAAAAAAGGGCAAAAGAACTTGGCATTACGCTTACCCTGATGCCGGGGCAGGAGGATAAGGGTAGGGAACCAAGGGAGGAAGGGCAGGAAAGGATTTTTTGGCAGATGTTCGGGAAACCCGGGAAAGAAGCCCCGCAGCTTTCCATGGATATCAGCCCTATTTTTTACGTGGATCAAGAGCAGCCTGCCTATTTGCTGATGCATGGCGACAGCGACCGGGCGGTGACACCAAAGTTTTCTTATCATTACCATGAAGCCCTGCAGAAATACGGGCACGACGCTACGTTTGTGGTCGTTCCCGGGCAGGGGCACGGTTTCTTTAAGGGACAGGGTTACTACGATATCGTGTTGGATTTCTTCAAAAGGAAACTGTCTGCGGACCGGTAAGGGGGCAAAGGCTTTAGCGTGTGAAAAAATGAATGTATTGATTATTGACGATGAGAGGACAATTTTAAAAACGGTACGCGCACAGCTTTGGGAGATGGAACTGGAAGTGGAGCGGATCGACATTGCGGACAGCGCGGCGCAGGCGAGGGAATGCATGAAAAGTCACCATTACGATATTTTCCTGTGTGATATCGTCATGCCGCAGGAGGACGGCATCACCTTTGCCAAATGGGTTTTGGAAAAAGACCCGGATGTGAAGGTCATTTTTCTGACGGCATATGCGGACGTCAATTATATGAAGGAAGCGATCTCCATGCAAAGCTTCGATTATGTGTTCCAGCCTGTCCGGACGGAGGAGTTAAAAAGCGTGGTGGAACGCGCCGTTTCGCAGATAAAAATCGAGAAGAAAAACCGGGAAACCATGAACCGGGGGGCATTTTTTCAGACCCATGAGGAAAACATTCTGGAGGTTGGCGCGCTGCAATATCTGGAAGGGCGCAATGTAGAGGCTTCGTATCTGTACAGGCTGGTGTCCCTCCATAATATTTACCCTGCCGGGACGTCGGTATATTTGCCGGTGCTGGTACAGATTTTAAAGACGCAGAAAAAGCTCCAGGAAATCGAAAAACCGATTTTGCGGCTGATTTACCAAAATGTGCTGGACGAGGTTTTTGAAGCGCTCAGGGTGTTCAGCATCATTTTGCTGGAGGAGGACGGGCCGGATTTTATCGTGCTTTTGTATTGGAAGCGGGAATTGTCTTATGGGCGGGAAACGATTGCCGAGCGGCTGGAGGTTTTCCGGATATTGCTGTTCCGCATCCTGCAGACCGGGGCGGCGATTTACTGCGGGGAGGTTTGTGAGCCGAAACGGCTTGCAAGCAGCGCAGAGCCGCTTTTCCAGGCAAGGAAGGATAATGTCCGGAGGGAGAGCCGGATCTTTTGTCCCCAAAAGGATGAGGAAAATGTGGAATCCTATTCCTACAAGCTGCAGCTGGGGGCATGGAAGAAGCTGCTGGAACAGGAACAGTTTTTGGCTTTCAAGGAAAGCATTGTCGCTTATATCGGAAAGGATTACCACAGGCGCATGAACGCGTCCGGCATGATGAACCTGCACCAGAGCGTTACACAGCTTTTGCTTTTGTATTTGGTGGACCACCAGATCGGCAGTGAACAGGTTTTTGATGAAGGACTTCCGTACCTGACGTATATGAATGCCTGGCAGGGATTGGATTTATTTGAGGAAGCGCTCTCGCATATTGCCGGGAGGCTGCAGGAACTTTCCGGGGAGGGGCCGCTTAGGGATGTGGTGCAGGAGACGGCCAAGTATATCCGGCAGCATCTGGACACCGATCTTTCCGTATCGGAAATTGCGGAATATGTGGGCATGAACCCGGAATATTTGACAAAGCTTTTCAAAAAGAACACTGGATACACGCTGAAAGAATATATTGTAAACGAAAAAATGGAATCCGCAAAAATGCTGTTGACAACCACGTCGCTGCCGGTGACGCTGATATCCAGCCATGTGGGTTATGGGAATTATTCAAATTTTACCCGGAGCTTTAAACAGTTGGTGGGCTGTACCCCCATGGAGTACCGGAAGAATACGGCAAAGCAGGTTCCGCAAAAAGGAGGAAACAATGTATAATGCAAAACAGGAACAGCACCGCAGTGTGGCGTATTTTGAGGACGCCCCCTGCTACCCGGTAGGGAAGCTGGTAAAACTGCATGGCATGAGGAAGCGTATGATGGAAGAAAAGAATCCGGAAAAGCAGGAGAGCCTTGCAAAAGCGTACCATGCTTTTTTGGACGGGATGGAAAAACGGCCGGACGCCCCTTCCCGCATCTATTTGTGGGAGGAGGGCAATATGCCTGCATCCGGGAAATATCTGGAAAACCCGGATTACCGTTATAACCATGATCCGGATTTTAAGCCTTATATGTATGAATTTTTGCTGCCGGAGGATGTCTTGCCCAAGGGGGCGGTAATTTTGTGCGCGGGCGGGGATCACGGCGACTGCGTGATTCATGAAGCTTATCAAAGCTGTCTGGATTTTAACAGGCTGGGTTACCAGAGCTTTATGCTGCTAAACAGGCCAAACCGTATGCCCTATACCGGGCAGGAATGCGGCGCGGATGCGGCAAGGCTGATACGCATGATACGGAAAAACGCGGCAAAATACCGGATTTTGGAAAATCAGGTGGCTTTTGCAGGCTTTTCCAACGGCGGGCTGACAGGGGAGGAATGTATCCGGTATTATTCCGGCAGCCGCAGGGTGACGGATTATTTCCCGGATTATGTGGAGGATGGGCTGGATGAATATGACGGTTCCCCCGACGCGTTTTTGTGCGTGTATGGACCGCGCTTTGTCGGGAACGAAATCGACTATACCGGCGTGGTGTACCCACCCGTGTTTTTTGCGGTAGGGATGGAGGATACGGCCCTGGATAATCTGCACTGGACATACCGGGATTTGCTTGCCCACGGTATCCGGGCGGAGGTACATACTTTTATGGGGGTTCCCCACGGACAGGCGGGTGTTTCGCTGTTTGGCAATTTCGATTATCCAAATTTTGAATTGTGGCTTCCTCTGGCGGATGCCTTTATGCAGAGGGTGTATGGGAAAAAGTAAAAAACGAAAAGACGGAGGAATGGGATGTTAAGAAAAGTACAGGTGAAGAACGGAATGTTGCAGGGTCTGGTGGGAAAGGATCCCCGCATCACGGTATTTCGGGGCGTGCCCTATGCAGCGCCCCCTATAGGGCGGCTTCGCTGGCGTGCCCCGCAGCCTGCCCCGGACTGGGAAGGCGTGAAAAAGTGTTATGAATATGCGGATATGGCCATGATGCGGGTGCACCCGGGGCTGGACGAGGACTTTTATACAAAGGAACTGCATCCCACGGCGGCGGAGTACGGGATGAGCGAGGATTGTCTGTACCTGAACATTTTTACGCCTGCCCGGACAGAGCAGGATAATATTCCGGTATTTGTGTACATCCATGGCGGCGGGCTGCAGGACGGGTATAGCTATGAGGTGGAATTTGATCCGGAGCGTGTGGCGCGCCGGGGCGTGATTGTCGTGATGGTCAGCTACCGGCTGGGATTGTTCGGCTTTTTGGCCCATCCCGAAATTACGGCGCGGACTCCTGTAGGAGAGGTGGTTTCCAATTTCGGTATGCAGGATCAGTCCATGGCAATTCACTGGATCTATGACAATATCAGGGCTTTCGGCGGGGATCCTGAGAGGATCGTGATCTGTGGGCAGAGCGCCGGGGCGCGCAGCGTGCAGGCACAGATATGCAGCCCTTGCAACAAAAACCTCATCAAAGGCGCAATTATCCAATCAGGGGTTTCCATGATGTTTGGGGATGAGGATAAACCCATGGCGTATATCCCTTCCCTGAAGGAGGCCGAAGAGTATGGCGCTGCCTTTTTGCGGACCATCGGGATAAATAGTCTGGAGGAGGCCGAAAAGGTGGATGCATATGAACTGATGCGCCGGCTGGACGAGGCGTCCAAAACGGAACGGTATACCTTTGGCCTGTGTGTGGACGGCAAATTTGTACAAGAGTCCGCCCCGGGCGCGTATTATAATAACCGGGTTGCCGATATTCCGCTGATGGTAAGCATTTGTCAGGGGGAGACACAGAATCCGTTTATCAAGGGCTGCATGGACTATGAGGCGTACCTAAAGAGGGCGGAAAAATACGGCGATAAAAAAGAAGATTTCATGAGACTTGCCAATGTGACCGATGACGCAGGGGCGGACGCCCTGACGGCGGGGGATGCATTCAACACCTTTTTGGGCGGAACCAGGGCTTTTTGCGAACTGCGCTCCGCCGCAGGACAGCGCGTATACTACTGTATTTTTGACCATGACATTCCCGGGGATAGCGCGGGCTCCTTCCACGGGTCGGAACTGTGGTTTATGTTCGACTCCCTTGGCAACAGCTGGCGGCCTTTTGCCGGAAAGCACTATGACCTCGCCCGTCAGGTCACTTCCTACTGGACAAATTTTGTAAAAAATCTGGATCCCAACGGCACGGACTACAATGGGAATCCCTTGCCGGAGTGGAGACCGTATCGGAAAGAGGATAAGTCGGTCATGCGCTTTACGGATACAGCGACCCCTGCGGTTCTTGCTGCCTGTCCGGTTCTGGATTTTCGGCTTGGGTTCGGAATGGACACCTTTACCGATAAACTTTGATTAAAAGTTACTGTTCACGGGCAATGTCACTTAGTTAAGCAATGGGCCTGGGGGGCGTGCCGGCAGGGGTGTCCGGCCTGCAAAAGGATCCGCCTTCCCTGTCCGCCGGCACGCCTTCCAAAGCCCGTGGCTTAACTGGCGTTACTGCTTTATCTCGGTTTTTTGGTAAACCTGATACAGAATGGGCAAAAGCGCACAAAAAAGAACAAAGTACATTACAAAAAGAATCGGAACAGCACCGAGTACTTTTGTCCCAATTTGGTATAAATTGAATGTTTTTATCGCAGTGCGTACTTGCAGTAGTTGGTCTGGAAGAAGTCCTAATACTTCCGATAAAACAGATATTCCGCTCAAAAATGAGGGAATAAATAGTAAAATAAAAGGGATTGTTACCGCCAGCGCTTTTGCGTGGGTTACTGCGGATACAAGCATGGAGAGAAACAGGATAAACAGGTTTCCTAAATACCCACCCAAAACGGTCAACAGATAATCCTGCAGGTAAGTAATGTTATAAAAACTTTTCCAGTTTGCAAAACCGGTTTGAATCGCCAGGTTTGCCCCGCCGGTTCCAAGCACCGCTAATACAATTCCCGAATACAGGAATATAATTGCCCAGTAAACGAACGTAACCACGATAAATCCCGCTTTTATTTTAGCGGCAATCGCTTTGCTCCTGCCTAATCTGGCAGAGAAAAAAACCGAATCTGCCTTTAACTGGGTTTCATCCGAGAATATGCCGGATACCAGAAAAACTGTGATTAAAACGATCAGCATGATCATGGTAGGGGCATATTCCAATAATGCATCCCACCCGTCTGCATATGCATAATAATAAGGCGTTTCAAGTTTCTCATATTGGTTGATTAAGAATTGCCGCTCTTGTTTTGAATAGCGGTTTTCCTGTTCGTCTGCATTTATCCACTCGGCCAGGTTTGCTGTCCGCTTATCATAAAACAAACCTATTTCTTCCTGTGTAACACTGTCCGCCCGATAATAGTTATAATCCTGAAAACCGCAGAACGCCCAATTGATCATTTCCCTTATGTCGGAGAAACCTTGCTTTTTTGAATATGCCTTATTGTTCTCCATCACATCTGTGGAAAGATATTCTTCGGAATTGTTAATGCGTGCATTTTCTTCCAGCACTTTTCGCAGCACATCCTCCGTAATATATCCGGCCCATCCGTTCTTTGCTTTCCGCAATGCCGATGCTGCTGCGATACCGGTTGTTGTTTCCCCATTTTCATCTACATAGCCCACATATGCAATCGAAAGATAGCTGACAACACAGAATGAGATTGCCAATAGTATCACCACGATTTTATTTACAGGTTTTGAAAAAATTTTTTTAAGTTCAAAGTAAGTCATTATGATCACCAACCTTTTCTCCAAAATAGTATAAAAACACATCTTCAAGGGATGGACGCACACATATGGCTGTTTCGTATGGCTTTTCTGCTGAAATAATCCGTAAATCCACGCCATGATTTTCGGATTTCATATTGGAAACTTTATATTTTTTTGTGATGGCAGACACTGACTGCTGCGGAACAATACAATTCCAAACCTTTTCCGGCATAGTGCCTACAATCTCATCTAATGTTCCCTGGTTTACGATCGCACCGTCTTTCATCATCAATATCTCGTTGGCGACATACTCGATATCAGAAACAATATGGGTGGACAGCAATACTAAGCGTTCTTCTGAAAGTTCACTGATGAGATTCCGAAAACGTATTCTTTCGTTGGGGTCAAGTCCGGCTGTCGGCTCATCAAGTATCAAAATCTGCGGATTGTTTAATATTGCCTGCGCAATTCCGACGCGTCTTTTCATTCCGCCGGATAACTTTTTTAATTTCTTGTTTGTCACTTTGGCCAGCCCGACTTTGTCAATGAGTTCTTTCGCCCTTTTTTGGGCGGTGACAGGACGTATTCCTTTGATTGTTGCAATATAGAGAAGATAGTCTTTTATGGTAAACTCCGGGTAAAAGCCAAAATCCTGCGGCAAGTATCCCAATAGATTCCTGTAATCGCCGTCCATTTTAAAAATATCTTTTCCGTCGCAAAAGATACCCCCGCTGGTAGGCTTTAGCAAAGTACACAACATTCTCATTAACGTAGTTTTTCCTGCCCCATTTACACCCAATAAACCATATACCCCATTTGTCATGTTTAGGTTTATATGGTCTACAGAGACAAACTCCCCAAATTTTTTTGTCAAATTATCTAATACCAGGTTCATCTGATTTTACCTCCCAATAATTGTTGCAACCGTGCAATGTTCGATAAATCGCAAATGCCAGAAAAACGAAAACGGCTCCAATAAAAGTAAGCCAGAGTGGAAATGTGATAGCGGCATATATTTTTTCGTCCAAAATAACCAATAGCCATATCGAACTCCACGCAATGCACAGCATCATGGCTGTCGTTTCACTGAATGGATATTTGCTGCAAAAAATCCCAAAACAGATTGCTGCCGTTACTGTCATGGGAAACAGGAATTGTACTAAAAGCTGTGAAAACAAAATATCCGTTGTCATGGCGGCAGACGTACAAAAAAAGGTAATCAAAACAATATCCACAATGCCAAACAACAACATTCTTGCCGCATATATTTGGCGTAACGAGTAATATGCAGTCGCTTCAATTTCCATTGACCGATGGATTTGGTTTTTCCATAACTCCGGAATCATCAGAATAATAAACAGGGAAGCAACGCTCCCCAATATCCTTTGCACAAACTGTCCGGTTTGTATGGACCACAATACAGCCCACAAAAAAGTGAGCAATAAAAGTTGGAATAACCACCAACGCTTCCGGATCAGACGTAATTGCGCCCATAAAAACTCCCTATAGGTCAGGAAGCGTTCCTGTTCGGCGAGGCAGTATGTTTCCATGGATTTTCTTATGGTTTCTGCAACCTTCCGTTCATTTGGGACTATTTTTATGCTCCCGCCATAATCCTTTAACTCTTTTTCTAAATCCACAAAATCACTCCTCCCTTAACAGTTTTTCTAACCGTATTTTTGCCTGTCTTAGCCGGTACTTTACCAAAGGTAAGCCTATTTGTAATATGCCGGCTATTTCTGCAAGTTTTAATTCCTGAAAATAGTATAGGACAATTACCTCCCGCAATTCCTCCGGCAAATGCTTTAAAGCCGCTTCCATTTCTATTTTGTTCAGAATATCCGCTGTTTCCGGTTGGTATAAACTGCTTTGCATATCTTCAGGATATTTCTCTAACAGACTTTCCTTTGCTTTTTTGTAATAATCCCTGCAAAGATTTCCGGCTATGGTATACAAATAATTTTTGGTTTTCCCTATATGACGGTAATCGGATAATTTTTCAAAAAAATGCAGAAAAGTTTCCTGTGTCAAATCTTCGGCGTATGATATATCAGGACAATGATGGCTGCAATATTTGAGTATTTCTTCATAATGCTTGCGGACAAATATATCAAAAGCATTTTCATTGCCACACTTCATTTTTTGTATCAACAGCAAATCAAAGTCCACAAAATCCTCCTTTCCCGTTATGGAAAGTCAACGCGCGTTTTCTTCCTATCCAGTATAACGAATGAGAGCCTAAAAAAGATAGTGCTATTTACTATGAAAGCCCTGGACGGCGGCTGTGCGTATGGGCAAGCTTGCTTGCACAGACGCACAGACATCGGACAGGCAAGCCGGTATGAGCAAGAAGGGCGACAGCCCGGATTGCGAATACCGGCGGCAGCTGTGGAGCGCGCCAGCGCGGAACAGCTGGCTTTCATGCGTGGTGGCGCGCCAATCCCGGCGTTTTGCCTCTGGTTCATGACATTGCGTTTACAGGGACACTGTGATAAAATGGGGAAAAGAGAAGGGGAGGGACAAGGGTATGCGGTTGCTGTTTAAACAAAGGCTGTTTTCGTGGTTTGACAGTTATGATATTTATGACGAGGCAGGGAATACGGTATATGTGGTGAAGGGGCAGCTGTCCTGGGGGCATTGCCTGAAAATTTTTGACGCTGCAGGCAGGGAGGTGGGAACGGTAAAAGAGCGGGTACTCACCTGGCTGCCGAAGTTTGAGATGTTTCTTGGGGAGAGGTATGTGGGATGTATCAGCAAGGAACTGACGCTTTTTAAGCCGCGGTACCATATTGACTGTAACGGCTGGTGTGTGGAAGGGGATTTTTGGGAATGGGATTACCGGATTCAAAACAGTTATGGGGCGGAGGTGGCGGCCGTAACCAAGGAACTTTTGCGGTTGACGGACACCTATGTGATTGATGTACGCGATCCGCAGGATGCGCTTTGTGCGCTGATGCTGGTGCTTGCCATAGATGCGGAAAAATGTTCGAGGGATTGAGGGGGATACGTTGCATTTCCTATTCCCGTCTATCCCTGCAGCCAATACAGGAGATATTTCCATCTGCTTTTTTGCTTAAGGACATGCAGAAGGATTTCCTTTTCCTCCCGGATTTTTTGAAGGGCGTTTTTGTCCGGCAGTTTGTCCGCATACAGCAATTCTTCATATGTAACCAAAGATTGCAGGCATTGGCCGTCCGGCAGGGCGGCCAATGCTTTTTGCCGAAATTGCGCGATGGTTTCGTTTTCCCCCCGCCGTTTGGAAAGGGCAGAGAGAAGACGCAGATATTGGCGCATTTCACGCAGGAACTGCTCTTTTGGGGACAGCTTTTGGTATGTCAGGGCGGCGGCTTTTTTTTCCAGCAGCCAAAACAGGGCGGCAAGGAAGAAAAGAAAAGGCAGCAGTGTGGCGAAACGGCGTACAAGTGCCGGGAGGACGGCAGGGGCTTTTTGTGTTTTTGGCAGAGGGGTTCGCTGTGGCAAAACCGGGGCCTGTGGGGAAACAGCAGGAGCGGCAGGCACGGCAATGGGGGAAGGGGATTGGGCGGTTTGCTGCCTCATCTGCCATGTGGCATGGCAAAGGTGGCCATAGCCGGGAGTGGGTTCAAAAGGAATCCAGCCAAATCCGACCACATATGCCTCGGGCCAGGCATGGGCCATGCCGGAGGTAACAGTGATGCTGGATTTTCCTTTGGCGGGGACGAGGTATCCCTGCACATACCGGGCAGGGATGCCTTGTGCCCGGGAAAGCAGCACGAAAGCGCTGGCGAAATGGGCGCAGTAGCCCTGGCGGCTTTCCCCCAGAAAATAGGCGAGAAAGGAGCCGGCGTCCGTAACGGAAGCAGGAAGGACGCCCGGCGCAGCATGATAGGTATAACAAGAGAGCGCCTGTTCAATTGCGCACAGCTTTTGTATGTCGGTTTCACAGCCCTTTGTGGCTTTTTGGAGCCAGCCGGTGACGGAAGTGGGCAGTGGGGAGATTTGTCCGTACGTTTCTTTTATGGAGTTCTGGTAATCGGAGAGTTTTTGTGGGGAGAGTTCCCCGATGCCCAGAGAGGCATAGCTGTCCGACAGCCGTTTTGATTCGTCGGCGGATAGGGAACCGCTTTCTTCCAGCAGCAGGTAAAAAGCGTCCTGCCCGGTATTCATCTGATAAAAATCCAGCGTGTATTCCGTTCCATAGCTTTTGGGCCGGTCAAACTCCAAACGGCCCTGCCGTGTACGGGGCGCAAGGCTGCGGCCCTGCTGGGAAACGGCCTGTGTTTTGGAAGGGGCGAACAGGTAGCGGGTGCGAAAGTCCAGATACCGGACAGTCAGGGAGGATGGGCGCAGGTAATCGGTCCAGTAAGATTCCCGGCGGGATTTACAGGCCTGCAGGGTGGTAAGGGTATCCAAAATCCGGTCATAGGAAGGGGGCTCCGATTCCTGCCGCCAGGTCCTGCCGTCAAAGGTATCGTAAATCTGCCCTGTCAGGTACAGATTGGTATAGAACTTGTTGGAAGACTGCAGGTCCATGATTTTCCGGTCCCTTTTTTCAATGCTTCCGGGCAGGGAGGCGTCTTGGGAAAAATCCGTGTAGCCTGCCGTAAAATCTTCCGGATTGCCAAAGGGCAGGGCATGGACGGCCGTCAGGACGGATTCCCTGACGGTTTCGCAGATATTTTGCACCCATTGCCAGTCATAGGGCGTCTCCCGCACCGGCAGGATGGCCAGTAAGAGGCCGTAAAGGGCGAAAAAAGGAAGAAGCCATGCCATGCAT
>CARDPF010000003.1 GCA_948960675.1 uncultured Eisenbergiella sp. | reverse complement strand
TGAACAAAATCGAATACTATCTCTCCCATGACAAGGAGCGGAAGGAAATTGCTGAAAGCGGATGAGTCGGAGATCGGTATTTTGATTGATGCCATTCACCGCACGAAAGAAACGCTGCGGCAATATGTGGGGGACATTTCCGAGAAGCTTTCGCAGATGGCCGCCGGCAATATGAACCAGAAAGTGAATATGACATATATAGGGGATTTCAAGCCTGTCCAGAAGGCATTGGACACGATTTTGGATTCCTTAAATCAGGCGTTTGGCGAGATAGTCAATTCTTCCCAGCAGGTATCGTCCGGAGCGGATCAGGTGGCGCAGGGCGCACAGAACCTGGCACAGGGTGCGACGCAGCAGGCTTCTTCCGTGGAAGAACTTTCCGCCACAATCAACGATCTGTCCGATCATATGGCTAAGATTGCCAAAGATGCGCAGGGTGCAAGGGATATTGCCGACGGTTCTTTCCAGACGCTCAATGTCTGCAGCGGCAAGATGACGGAACTGGTTGCGGCCATGGGCGAGATTTCGGGGGTATCATCGGAGATCGCCAAAATAATTGATACGATTGAGAACATTGCCTTCCAAACCAACATTTTGGCGCTCAATGCAGCTGTGGAGGCAGCACGTGCCGGTGAGGCCGGGAAAGGCTTTGCGGTGGTGGCCGACGAGGTCCGTTCTTTGGCCAATCAGAGTCAGGAGGCTTCCAAGAATACGGCGGGGCTGATCGGACGCGCCATTAAAGCGGTGGAGAACGGCACGCAGATTGTGGACGATACGGCACAGACGCTGGTTCGTGTGGTGGAGGGGTCAAAGCAGTCAACGGAATATGTGGACAGCATTGCAGTCACGACAAATGAGCAGGCGCTGGCATTGAAGCAGATCACCGAAGGGATTGATCAGATTGCGAATGTAGTGCAGAGCACTTCCGCAACGTCAGAGGAGAGCGCGGCGGCTTCGGAGCAGCTCAATACCCAGGCCAATACCATGCAGCGGTATATGGGTTCCTTCAAATTGCGCAGATAGGAACGGCCATGGCGGGCAGGTCTGCGGGAATTGACGAAAAAGGGGGAAAAAGGTTTCCCTGACATGCTTTTTTGCATACGGTATGAGTAAAATACCATGGTAGGGAAAGCATGGGGAATGCAGTGTTTTATGCAGCCTGCGGTACCGGCTTCACATTTTTGATGACGGTGCTGGGGGCTGCCGTTGTTTTTGTTTTAAAGAAGGATTTGGCTCCCAAAATCGAGCGGGCATTCATGGGATTTGCGGCGGGTGTAATGCTGGCAGCTTCTGTGTGGTCGCTTTTGATTCCGGCCATTGAGGACGCGGACGTTTTCATGGGGCCTAAATGGCTTCCCGTTGCAGTCGGCTTTGCGGGGGGCGGGATCTTTTTGTTTTTGACAGACCGGATTGTGGCGGCATGGTTTGGCAGGGTCGGAAAAGAGCGGCGCTTTTTCGGGATGAAAAAAGATACGACGCTTCTTCTGGCTGCAATCGCGCTGCATAACATTCCGCAGGGAATGGCAACGGGACTTGCCTTTTTGATGGCGTTTCACGGTAACGGAAAGAAAGTGTTTGCGGCTGCGGTGGTGCTCGCCCTGGGGATCGGACTGCAGAACCTTCCGGAGGGGAGCGCGGTGGCGCTGCCGATCCGGCGCGACGGAATTGATAAGAGGCGGGCGTTTTTCATCAGCGCAGGGGCAGGCGTTTTGGAGCCGGTCTGCGGTATCGGCATAGCGCTGTTAGGCGGGCGGGCCGGGAGCGTTATGCCGTGGCTTCTGTCCTTTGCGGCAGGAGCAATGCTTTATGTGATTGCGGAGGAACTGATTCCGGAGGCGACCGGGGAGGACAGTGACCGCTTCGGTGTTTTTGGGGTGATGATCGGATTTTTGGTGATGATGGTATTGGATGTGGCATTGGGATGAAGCGCGTTACGGTTCACGGGTATGGGGGCAGGATACAAGAGAGGGAGATTCTGGGCCGTGAATAGCGATTGAAACACAGGGAGGCGGTTATGTTTGGAAGAAAAAAACCTTTTTTGGGGGGAAGCTTTGACAGGGAAAAGGAGTATCCTGTGATCCGGAGCAGTATTTGTACGGGAGAGCAGGTTGCCGGATTCAAGGAGAAGGCAACCGGGCGGTTCCGGGAGGTTTTGTGCATCCGCTCCACAAAGGACCGGGAGCTATTTTTGGAGACGTATGGCATTTTGCCGGAGGAAATACACAAGGAATGGTAAGGTTTGCAAACCCTTACACGGATAAAAGAATGGAGGATACGATGGGAAAGGAAATGTGGGACGCCGGACCGGACGGGAGGCTGCAGGGACAGGATGGCGTGCAGCGGTTTGGGGCGGCGCAGTTTACGGAATTTTTGGGAAAAGTGGAAAAGCTTAAGTCGGCGCCGCGCCATTGTGTTACGGCGGACGGCGTGCAGGAAAACGTTGCGGGGCATAGCTGGCGCGCGGCCCTGATGGCCTATCTGATGAAAAACGAATTGGAAGAGGTCGATATAAATAAGGTGATCCGGATGTGCCTGGTGCACGATATCGGGGAGGCCGTGACGGGGGACATTCCCACTTTTGAGAAAAATGAGGCTCATGAGCGGACCGAAAAGGAAGCGGTGGATATGCTGCTGGCAGGCCTGCCGCTGCCGCTGTACAGGGAATTGACGGAATTGTTTGCCGAAATGGAGGCCTTGGAGTCAAGGGAGGCAAAAGTCTATAAGGCGATTGATAAACTGGAGGCCGTGATTCAGCATAACGAGAGCGACATCCGCACGTGGCTGCCGCTGGAATATGATCTGCAGCAGACCTATGCGGCCCAAAACGTGTTGGGTTTTCCTTTTTTGGAAAAGCTGCAGGAGGAGGCCGTGGCGCGGACGAAGGCCAAAATTGCGGCGCATGCGGGGGACGGCGGCACAAAAGCGGAAGAACCGGGAGATGGCGCAAGTCCCGCCGGGGAAGGCCAAGAGGGGGCTGTCCAGGGGGGCGGCGCTTCTTTGACGGAAGGGAAAAATAACTGGCGGATGCAGCGCGATGCGGTGGAACTGGTACGCAAGAAGCTTTTGGCAAAACGGACGGATAAGCAGGAACGAAAGCGCAGGAGGCAGGAGGAGCGGGCGCGGCAAAAACAATCGGATAAAGAGCTAAGGCAGCAGGAGAAGCAAAAAAAGCGGCAGGAGAGGGAAGTGGTCAGGTCGGAAAGAATGGCGGAAGTAAAAACGCTCCTTAGGCTGGCGGAGTTTGTGACGCTGGCGGTTTTCATATTTCTGGCGGTTGATCAGGCTGGACTTTACGGCTTTTTGTTCGTGTGGCTGTTTGCCGCAGCGCTGGCAGTTTGTGCGGCGCTTGTGCTTTTGGGAATTTTGCGGAGTGTTGCCAAAAAGAGAAGCGGCATCATTTTTCTTACTGCAATAGCGGGAATTTTAATCTGTACGGTCTGGTTTATCTTTCTTGTGTCTTCGCAGGGACTTGGCCTTGGCCCGGTGCCCAATTAAGTTCTGCAGGGTAACGGTTTTGAAACCGTTACCCTGTCAGGAAAGCTTTGTGCGGTTTCTAACAGTTTTGCCGAAGCTCTTCCAGCATTTCACAGAAAATTTGTACGTGGAGCTGTTCGTCCAAAATGATGCGGTTGAGCATATCGACAATGTATGCGTCCCGGATCTGTTCTGCCTGGCGGCGGTATTTGAGGATGGTATTTTGTTCCCTTTGCAGGGAATTTTTCAAAAGGGCCTCCGTCTGCAGATGGTAATGGTTACAGGCCGGGGACCAGTAGCAGGGCCGCCTGCCGTTGCAGGTCCACAGCCGTGGGTCGGCTCCCAGCATGTGGGCCAGGTGGGCAAAGATATCCAGATGGCGCATTTCGACTATGCTGATTTTGTGGAAAATATGCGCGAATTCTTCGCTGCGGTCTGCAAGTATGGTGTTATTGTAGATGTAGAGGCTTACTGCGGACATTTCGGAATCACAGGAGCCGATGTTGGAAAGCATTTCCGCAGCATATGCCGGGTTTTCGCATTCCACACGCAGGGGAGGATAAGGGGACGGGTCGCAAAAGGAAGAAATAGAGATCATGAAGCACTCCTTTTTCATAGAAACGGTTTAGTCTCTTACAATATAGTGGGGCGGGACAAAAAATATGACGGCAATATGCAACGCAGCGGCCGAAGCTGCGTCATGACAGGTAAAGGGAGGAAATCCAATGGAGGACGAAAGAATCATTGATCTGTACTGGGCACGGCGGGAAAATGCAATCGTGGAGACGGATAAAAAGTACGGAAATTACTGCATGAGCATCGCTTTACATATTTTGAAAAGCCCGGAGGATTCGGAGGAGTGCGTGAACGATACATGGATGAAGGCATGGGATTCCATGCCCCCAAAAAGACCGGACTTCCTTGCGGCCTTTTTGGGTAAAATTACAAGGAACCTTTCCATCAGCCGTTACCGGATGAGCCATGCCCGCAAGCGGGGCAGCGGGGAGGTGGAACTTTTGCTTTTGGAGTTGGAGGAGTGCCTGCCGTCGTCTAAGAGTGTGGAGGAGGAAATCGAGGGAAAAGAGACTGCCGCGTCCATCGACCGTTTTTTGTACGGGATCGACGAAGAGAGCAGGAAGATTTTTGTGCGCCGTTATTTTTTTGTGGATTCCGTAAAGGAAATTGCGGCGCGCTTTGGTATCAGCGAGAGCAAGGTGAAATCCCAGCTTTTTAGGATGCGGGGCAGGCTGAAAGACCATCTGGAGAAAGAGGGCGTGGTATTGTGAAAAAGAGTGAGAAGCTTTTGGAGGCGATTGGGCAGATCGACGATAAGCTGGTGGCGGAGGCTGCGAAGGGCGAAATTACACCCGGCCGGAGGCGGAAGAAAAAAGCGGTTTTGCTGCGTTGGCAGGGCGCGCTGGCAGCCTGCGCCCTCTTGGCGGTTTGCATCGGAGTGTTTGGAATGCTGGACCGCATGGGGGTGCTGCAGCCATTTACAGGAGGATACCGGGAGAAACAGGCGGAAGGGATCGCCATGGATGCCGCAGGTGCGTCGCCGCAGGAAGCGGCGGAGGAGTGCGCAGAGGATGCTGCAGAGTCCCCGGCATTGTCGGACAACCCGGCAGAACCGGAAGTATTGTCACAAATGCCACAGGCAGCAGATGAAAGCGGCGCAGAAAGGGCCGGAAACGACGGTCAGAAAAATGCAGGGCCGGAAAAAGACAGACAGAATGATCTGCCGGAAAAGGAACAATCAATTTCGGACAGGTCGGCTCTTGTGGAGCAGCAAGAGGAGGAAGGACAGGACACCGGTGAGCCCGGACAGGGCACGGGAAAGCAGGAGAGTTGTCAGGTAACGGAGATGGGCTTTGCTCCGGTAACGGCCATGCTGTTGGGGGACAGCACACAAAGCCTGCGATACGTCCTTACCAATCATACGGAACAGACGATTCTCCTGCAGGAGGGATACGAATTGGAATGCATGTCGGATGGCCGCTGGGAAACAGTGAAACCGCAGGCCACAGAAAGCCGGGAACCATCCGAAATCCCTGTGCAAAAGGGAGAAAGCCGGGAAGAAACCATATCCTTTCACGACATGTATGGGGATCTTGCGTCAGGAACCTACCGGATCGTAAAATCCTACCGGATCGAAAATGCGCCGGAGGAAATGGGCATTTGCAATACCTATCTGGAGTTTAGCGTTTCCCCCTGATCTCCAAAGCCGTTTGCCCTGCTGCAAAATTCCCATCCGGCCTTTTAAATAATATCGCCATCCGGCTGCTGGTGGCGGACAATCCTGACGGCGGTCAGGACGGTGACAAGATTTAGGATGCCCTCTGCCAGCAGGGAAATACCGGCCAGCATAATCAGGATTTTGGCGCTTTCGGACGGGCGGAAAATCAGGAAAAATCCGATGATCCCGGTCAGGAGTGCAGCGGCAAAGATCAGCCACCACCACTGGATTCCGAAAATCCGGGAATCCAGTGCGATCTGTATTTTCAGCAGACCGTCCATCAGAATATACAATCCCAGCACAACACCGAGAAAAACCAATATGTCTTCCGATTTGGCGATTGTGAGAAAGCCCAGGGCAATCAGCAAAAGGCCCAGGGCCAGATCGTACTGGAATGCCAGCCGGAACAGATCCTTGGAAAAGTAGCCGATCAGTTTCACGGCGCCAAATAAAATCAGCAGGGTTCCGAAAATGCCTGCTATCACCGGAAGGATCATTTCCGGAACCACAATCAGTAAAATGCCGAGGACACAGAACAGGACGGATAAAACGATGTAGCCGATTTTAGCGGTTTTCATGGCTTTTATAGAACGCATGGCGATTCCTCCTTACACAATACAGGTAATACTTGAGAGTGTCTGAACTGTTATCAATATAGCAAAAACAAGTATTTGGAGGAATAGTCATATACTGTGCCTTGTTGTAAAAACAGACATTTTCGTGCGAATGCACAAGAAAGATGTTACACTTCCCCGGTTACGCTGCGCCGTACCATCTCTTCGAGCATTCCTTTTTTCAACTCCCCGATCCGGATAAAAATCGCCCGGATGTCCTGTCGCATATCCCCGCTTAACCAGTCTAGGATGGCTCCAAAGCATACCCATTTATAATAGCGTATAAGGGCGTTTTGGTCATCCGCCTTTAGGGGGGAGCCGGCAAACGCCGTGGTGATATAGGTGGATACGGCATGTTCGCACACCTTCCAAAGGTGCTGCTCGAAGGTATCCCGGTTGGCGGAATGGTACAGGTGCAGGGCGGCCCGTTTGTTTGCCAGCGCAAAGGAGACGGCCACATCCAAACCCTGTTCCAGGGAGTCCACCGTGGGATGCTCTTGGATAATCGTGTTGGCTTCCTCCATTACAATTTCTTCAATCATGGTCGGAAGATCCTGGTAATGGTAATAAAAGGAATTGCGGTTGATGCCGCAGTCTTCCACAATATCTTTGATGGTGATTTGGCTGACGGGCCGTGCGTTTAAAAGCTTGATAAAAGAATTGCGGATTGCCTGCTTGGTGAAATTCGGCAAGGGAAACACCTCCATATTTGATGATTAACGTACAAAAGGGAACAGACAGCAATAGGCGCGTGACAATTCGGACGGGTCCGAACCGTTACACTCATACTATATTAATTTTGGGCACGGCAGTCAATAAAGTTTTTGAAAAGTCCGCAAACTTTTTGGCCGGTTTGGGCATCTGTAAGATAAAGAAGGAAAAATAGTGAGAGAAAAGGAGCAGAGTACATGGGGCAGGATATTTATGACCGCACCGTTTCCTACATTGTGGAAAACCAGGAAAAGTTTTACCGGCTGGCGTACAGTTACGTCAAAGACCGGGACAGCGCGCTGGACGTGGTGCAGAATGCGATTTGCAGGGGGCTGGAAAAATGCTATGGGCTGAAAAACCCGGACGCCATAAGGACATGGTTTTACCGGATAGTGGTCAATGAATCCCTGCAGTATCTGCGCAAATACAGCCGGGAAACGGTAAGCATGGACGGGGAACTCCCGGAACAGGCTTACCGGGAAGAAGCTTTTGGGGAAGGCAGGGATGTGTATGAGGCGGTACAAAAACTTGGGGAGCCGTCGAAAACCGTGGTGGTACTGCATTTTTATGAGGGCCTGACGTTAAAGCAGATCTCAAAGGTTACAAGAACCAACTTAAATACAGTCAAATCAAGGCTGTACGGAGCGCTGCATAAACTGGAAAAGGAATTGGAGGTGCTGGCATGAGAGTGGAGGACGGAAAAAAGGTATATGATTCCATCGAAATTCCGGAAGAACTTTCCGGTGTGGTGAACCGGGCGATTGTGTCAAAGGACAAGGCGGCAATCAAAAGGGCATATGAAAGAAGGAGGAACCGGAAGTTGGCAGGGAAAATGATACGTTATACGGCTGCAGCTGCGGCTGCGGTTTTGGTTTGTTTTACGGTTGGACTAAATACCAGCGAGGCGTTTGCAATGGAAATGAGCCAGACGCCGGTGATCGGCGCCCTGGCGCGTGTGCTTACCGTGCGCTCCTATCACGGTGCACAAGGGGATTATGAAATTGATATGGAAGTGCCCGAAATAGAGGTGCATACAGAGCAGGCAGTGGACGGACAGACGGCCACAGGGTTTACGGGAGATATCAATGTGGAAATCCAGAAAATCGTGGACGATTATATGGAGCAGGCAAAAACGGAATTTCAGGAATATAAGGAAGCATTTTTTGCGACAGGCGGAACCGAAGAAGAGTGGGGCGGCCGGACGATGGACATTACCGTGGATTATGAGGTGAAATATCAGGAGGGTAATTATTTGTCGCTGCAGCTTGTGACCGCAAAGGGATGGGTGAGCGCGCAGGAGGAACGGCATTTTTATAACCTCAACCTTGCCGAGAATAAAATCCTGACCTTGCGGGAGGTTTTGGGAGAGGATTATGTGCGCATTTGTAATGAAAGCATCCTGTCACAAATCAAACAGCGCATCACAGAGAATGAAGACCAGGTATTTTTCGGCTTCGGGCCGGACGGGGAGGCCGAGGCCGATCCGGATATCCCGGGCTTTACCACTGTGTCGGCGGACACAAAGTTCTATGTAAACGGACAGGGCAATGTGGTCATTGTGTTTGAAAAATATGAAATTGCGCCGGGATATATGGGATTTTCGGAGTTTGAAATTGCGCCTGCCCTTTGGATTGGCTGAGGAGTATTGGGAATCCTGTGTTCAAGGCAGTTTGCGGGCATCCTTTGGCGGTACGCCAAACCGTGCCCGGAACGCCTTGTAAAAGCAGGAGTAGTCTGAAAAGCCGCATTGGTAACAGGCCTGTGTGACCGGTGCGCCGCCTTTGATGGCCTGCTTTGCCCAAAACAGGCGCTTTTCCGTGACATAGTGCAGGAGGGTGACGCCGGTCTGCGCTTTAAAAAGATGCATCAGGTAGGAACGGTGCAGGTGGCAGAGGCCGGACAGGGTGTCCACGGAGAGGTCGGCGGTAAGATGGGAGTTGATGTAATCGAGCACCTGTAAAATAAGGGGGTTTTGGGCGGCAGCGCTTTGGTAACGGAGGCTGCCGTCTTTTAATGTGCGGTTCAGCCAGATTAAAAAAGTAAGGACAACGGTTTTTTGGAACAGGGAAGCGGCGTAGCCTCCGGGTACAAGGGAATCCTTCAGCTGCCGGATATGGCCATCCAGGTAGGGCTGGACGGAAGGGGGAAGGGATACCAGATTGGTTCCACAGGCCTCTGCTGTGTCAAAGATCAGGTTTAAGTCGTATCCGTCCTGCTGTTGGGGCGAAAGAAAATCCGGGGACAGATACAGGATGAGCCGTTCGTATGGCTGGTTGTCGTGCAAAACGGGACGGTGGATTTCACCTGCCCGCACCAGCACAATGTTTTTGGGGCGCAACTCATAAGACCGTCCCTCCACACGATAGCCCACATTGCCGCCCAGAAACAGCAGGATTTTGTGAAAGTCGTGATAGTGAAACGTAAAATCCCTGTCGGAAGTCTCATGCAGATAAAACAGGCTAAAGTCGCTGTTGATATAACCGGTTTTGGGATAATTGGATTCCATCGGGATACCTCCGTATATTTTTCATTTTACAGCACAATTTGCAAGAAATACAGCCCTATTTTAGTATTTTATTTCGGAAACGGCGTGTAAAATGGAATATAGCACAGTATTCCTGTGCGGCAGCAAACTGTGTGGCGGTGCATGCCGGTTTTGGAAAATGTAGCGCAGGCAAAGGAGGGGGCTTATGCAGCAGATTTTTGAAGGGATCAATCACATATTTGATTTTGTCATTCCGGTTTCCGATTTTTTCTGGGATTTTCCCACAAATTTTACATGGTACAAAAATATTCCCGTTCTTGGCAATTTTTCGCTGGCAATCATTTTGCTGGTGGGTTCCGGCATTTTTTTCACGGTGCGGACCGGGGCCGTACAGGTGACGCACTTTAAAAAGGGGCTTAAAATTCTGGCGCAGAAAAAGAGCGAACAGGCGGGACTTTCCCCGCTGACGGCATTTTTCCTAAGTTCGGCGATGCGCGTCGGTCCCGGCAACATTTTGGGCGTCACGGGAGCCGTGACGGCCGGGGGACCGGGGGCGCTATTCTGGATGTGGGTCTCGGCGTTTTTCGGCATGGCGACGGCTTATGCGGAGGCGGTTTTGGCGCAGCTGTTTAAAGAAAAAAAGGGGGACGAATTAATCGGCGGCCTTCCGTTTTACGGGAAAAAGCTGTTGAAAAACAGCGGTGCGGCGGGCGTGTTTTTGTCGGTGATGTTTATTGTCTATGCCATGTGCTGCCTGCCGGCGCAGGGCTTTAACGTGGTATCGTCCGTCGGGCAGATGGCGCAGCTTATGACGGGCAGGCAGCTGGAAAGCGACGCGGTTTTCTATTATGTGGCAGCGTTTATCCTGCTTTTGGTCACGGCTTACATAGCCTTTGGCGGGATTCGCAAGGTGACGAGGGTCACGGACAAAATGGTCCCGGTCATGGCGGTTTTATATGTGGTGACGGTATTGGTGCTGGTTCTTTTAAACCTGAACCGGATTCCTTACTTTTTGAAGGCGGTGTTTGGCGGCGCGTTTACACCCCAGGCGGTATTTGGCGGAGCGTTTGGCACGGTGCTTTCCCAGGGCGTAAAGCGGGGACTGATGTCCAACGAGGCCGGGCAGGGAACCATCACCATGGCGGCAGGGGCGGCAAACAGTGCGCATCCCTGCGAGCAGGGGGTAGTGCAGTCCATCGGTGTTTTCCTGGATACCATGGTGATTTGTACCCTGACGGGTTTTGTGGTAGTGATGGCGCATTTGTGGGATGGCGCAGAAGGGGAAGCCTTTATGGCCATGGATAAGCTGCCAAAGTTTCTTGCCTCGGCAAAGGAACTGACGCCGGGGGTGGCGATGAATACCGGGATCGCTTTGTCCATAACCGTATGCTTTTGCCTGTTTGCGTTTACCTGTCTGGTGGGGATGATCAGCTTTTCGGAGATTGCGGCCAACCGCATTACCCGCAAAAAGGGATGGATCCACACAGTCCGGATTTTGGGAATCTGTATTACGGCATTTGGGATTTTTTGTTCCATTGCTGGAATTGACCTGGGCAACCTCTGGGCGATTTCTGATCTGGGGAATATTTTGATTGTGTTTGCCAACATTCCGCTTTTGTATATCGGGCAGGGGTATATTATGCGGGCCACCAGACACTACAAGAAAGAGGACGGTACGCCCTTTACTTCTGCGGTGATTGGGACAAAGAGCGAATATTGGGAGTGAATCAATGCCGCTTTGCTAAGCCCATGGCTTAATGATAGATAGGTTGTAACAGTTTAGCAGAAAGCTGAACTGTTACGATAGGTTACTGTTTGCTGTATGATGTGGTGATAAAGGGAAAAGGAAAGTGGTATAATCATATAATCAATAACAAGGTTATGTGGCTGGTGTTATGGGATTGGGGGCGTTATGAAAGAACTGATCAGGCAGATTCGTTTATGTATGCATATGAAGCAGGACACATTTGCGGAGCGGTTAAATGTTACTTTAGCAACCGTAAACGGCTGGGAAAGTGGCGGGGCTATTCCGGACAAAATGCAACAGTCAAAAATTTATGATTTGTGTAAAAAACTGCGTGTGCCGGTTTACGAGATGATTCTGGAAAAGATAGATATATTATCAAGGGACAGGGAAATGGAAGAAGGGCGTATTCTGCTTTATCATGGGTCGAAATCAGGTATTCAGGGGAAGATTGCCCCAACAAGCCGCAGACAGTGTGACTTGATATTTGCAAAAATTATCGCCGTGAGGGTGTCTTTTTTGATGAAATACTGGAGGGGGAATTGTGAATTCATTGCAGTTAAAGATGTGCGATATTCAGGGCAGGCTGTTTGAACTTTCGGCGGATAAAGGATATGACAGTGCCGGTTTTGTAAAAATATTTATGACTTCACAAACTGCAAAGGCAATGGATTCCACATACAACCGAATGCAGTGGGCGGGAGAGGAATACTTGCTGGAGGAGGTCATTTCCGGTGTTATGGAAAAACTGGAAAATGGCAAAGAGGTGTATTCGAAAGAAATTTTATATTGGATGGGGTATATTTACCGTTATTGGCATTATTATACGGGCGAGGACAGTGCAGTTATTTACGGGCAGGCATCTGTGATGACAATGAAAAGAAATTATGGCATGTTTCATACGATGGCTCCGGAAGTGGCGATAGAAGATTTAAAGGAAATCCATAACCAGAAAAAATCCGGTTGAAAGTTGCCGGGAGGATATGGTATAACTATAGTAGTAAAGGCAAGACGCGAAAGGAGGAATGTATGATGACACAGAAAAATGAGGTGGCAGTTTTTTAAAACCGATAACGGGCATGTGCAGACATGCCAGAGGAAGGAACCTTTCGTGAATCCTGTTTTGAAGGTGTAGAGAATGTTATGCCGCAGCAGACAGCCGCGAACGGCTGCCTGCTGCGGTATTTTTGCGCCCCAAAATGGGCATGCCAGTTTGGCATGCCGGTTTGGGAAAAGGGAAGGTTTCAAAAGCGCTACAGCCCATAAAAGGGCTGTAGACGGGAAGGAGAGACCGCGTGGAGTTTATCATGGAAAAATATGGGGCAACCCCTATGATGCAAAAAGAAATCAAGGATACGAATCATATGCTGGCGCGCGTGACGGCGGTGCACAAAGAGCGCTATGAGATGGTCTGTGAGGCGGCCGAAAATGTTTTTGGGCGGCTCAAAACCGCAAACTATTATGGCAGTCAGGAACCGTTTCCGACGGTGGGGGATTTTGTGGAGATGGAATACAATCCGTGCGGGGACAGCAGGATTTTGCGGACGCTAAAGAGAAGTTCCTGTTTCTGCCGTCTGGATCCTTCGTCTGCGGGATATTGGGAGCAGGCGGTGGCGGCAAATTTTGATTATGTTTTTATTTTGCAGTCGTTAAACGCCGACTTTAATATGAGAAGGCTGGAGAGGTACCTGACCATGGGCAGGCAGTCCGGCGCCGATTTGGTGGTGGTACTGACAAAGGCGGATTTAAAGGAGGACTACGCAAAGGAAATGGAGGAGACGGTTTTGGCTGCCGGGAAGGCGGAGGTGATTGCAGTCAGCGCAAAAACCGGCATGGGACTGGACAGGCTCAAAGCTACCTATCTGCGGCCCGGAAAAACCATTGTGTTTTTGGGATCTTCCGGCGTGGGCAAGTCCAGTCTGGTGAATGCGCTGACGGGAAAAGAACTGATGGAGACGGGGGAAATCCGCAAGGACGACAGTAAAGGCAGGCATACCACCACTTACCGGCAGTTGATTTTGGATGACAGCGGGGCAATTTTTATTGATACGCCCGGCATGCGGACGTTGGGCATATGGGAGGCGCAGCAGGGATTGGACCAGACGTTTGCGGATGTGGAAGCGTTGGCAAAAAAATGCCGTTTTGGCGACTGCCGGCACGAAGGAGAGCCGGGCTGTGCGGTGCAGCAGGCGATTGCGGAGGGAATCCTGCCAAAAGGACGGTTGGTCAATTACAGAAAGCTGAAAAGGGAGGTGGAAATTTCGGAGAAAAAGGCACAGCATTGCCGCAGCAGGAATTTACGGCGTCAAAAAAACCTTGCGCGGGTTCCCGGCAGGGAACGGTAAGATGTTTTCGTGCTTGGCATAGCCTTACATTAAACCATACGGTCCGCAGCCGGTTCCAGCATTTGGGTCGGCTGCGGACGGTTTTTCTTCATAAAATCTTAAAAATCACCCCATTGTAAAACAGGATTTTTCGTAACAGTCCAGCCTTCGGCTAAACTGTCAGGTCAGACCTGTCTGAACTGTTACTTTATGGCTGAACTGTAACGATTTTTCTTTGACATTAGGTATGCCCTATGTTACACTTAGGAAAGTGAAAAAATCAAAGTGGAATAGTGCGCCCAATTAAAGTTATCGAAATTACATATAAAAAAAGACGCGCACATAAATAGGATGAAACGGGATTTTATGAGGTGAGTACCTTGGATAAATATGAATATAAGCTGCGGCTGGAAGAGATCAAATCGTTGAACCGCAAGGGGCGCTTTCAGGAGGCGGCGCAGGTCGCGGATATCATTGACTGGAAGAAAGTACGGAATGTGTCCACCTTGGGGATTATCAGCGACGTTTATAAGGTGAACAGGCGGTTTGAGGACGCGAAAGCCATTCTCCTGCTTGCCAATGGATTAAGCCCGCAGAACCGGAGGATTTTATATTCGATCTGCGATTTGACGATTAAGATGGGGCAGGTGGTGGAGGCGATCGAGTATTATAAGGAATTTGTGCAGGTCGCCCCCAATGATAATAACAAATATATTTTGCTCTATAAAATTTATGAAGCGCAGGATATCAATCTGGATGAGCGGATTACCGTTTTGAAGGAATATAAAAAACGGGAATATAATGAAAAATGGGCGTATGAACTGGCTTTTTTGTATCACCGGGTCGGATTGGCCACGGAATGCGTGGAGGAGTGCGACCAGCTGATTTTGTGGTTTGGGGAAGGAAAGTATGTAGCCAAGGCGATGGAGTTAAAGATGCGTTATGTGCCCCTCTCCCCGGCCCAGCAGCAGGCTTATGACAGAATATTTGCAAGACAGCCCGGGCAGAGGGAAGACCCCCCCGCAGGGGAAGCAAAACCACAGGGTGGGCAAAAGGGGATACAGCGGGAAGAGGATATGGATATTCAGGTGAAAACCATGGATATGGGGAAGTTTAACACCATGAACCTGCAGGCGGCTTTGGCGGAGAGCATGAAGGAAGTGCTGGAGCCCAAGACCGCGCCGGATCCAAGGCGGCTTGCGCTCTACAAGCAGCGGAGCGGCTATTCGGATGAGGAGATGTACGGGCAGGATACAGAAAGCCATGAGGTTGTACAGGAAGCTGTGGGCGATGGGGATAGCCAGGTATATGAACCGGGTTTGGCGTACGGTACGGGAGTGCAGGCCGGGCAGGACTCGCAAAAGTTTTCCGATACGCAGGTGTATGAACGGATTACCGGGAATTTTGCGGAGGAAGGGATATATGGTACGCAGGAGGAATATACGGGGCAGCCGGGATACGGTGGCGATGACGCGGAATATCAGGAAGATGTGGGAAGGATTATGCAGGCGTCCGCCGGATGGGATGTACAGGCCACGGGTCAGTTTGATGTGGAGGAGGAGTTAGAGGCGCAGGAGCAGCCAAGGGAGCAGGAAACCCAAAACGCAGGGAAGGTGGTTTCTTTTGGCAGGCCGGTTGTGCAGGAGGCGGCAGCCAAGGAAGCGGCAGGGGAAGATACGGGGACAAAAGACGACCGTTTCGGGCGGACCGAAAAGATGGCGATGCTTTTGGAACAGGAATATGACGGGCAAATCGGGATGGCTCTGCCGCAGGAGAGGCCGGTGGAGAAGCAGATTACCGGTCAGATGAGTATTGACGATGTGCTGGCGGAATGGGAAAACCTTCGCAAAAAGAATGAAGAGAAGCGCCGGTTGGAGACCAGGAAATGGATGCTGCAGCAGACCGGCTCCATGTTTGACGATTTTGACCAGGTTTCCCGGGACGGAATGCTGGAGCGGCTGCAGCGGGAGGAAGCGCTGCCGCTGGAGGAATCCCAGAAGAAAAATGTGGGGGAAGGACGTGCGAAGGCAATAGGGGAGACGGAGGAGGATATGACGGCGCCTGCCGATGGGGCGGCGCATATGGTACAGGGTGTTATGGAGGAAACGGTAACGGGGATGCAGGAGATAACAGGGCAGCAGCCGGGCTTAGTTTCGGCAGGCAAAGAGCGGACAATAGAAGAATTGATACGTGAGGCGGAAGAAAAGCAGAGGGAAGCGCAGGCGGTTTTGCTGGAATTGGAGAAGGTCAGGCTGGCCGCGCGCCGTCAGGCCGCAATGCCGCAGGAAATGCTGCAGCAGCCAGGCGTGCAGGCACAGGCAGTGACGCAGCAGCAGCCGGGCGTGCAGGCACAGGCGGTGACGCAGCAGCCGGGCGTGCAGGCACAGGCGATGCAGCAGCAGCCGGGCGTGCAGGCACAGGCGGTGCTGCAGCAGTCCGGTGTGCAGCCACAGGCGGTGACGCAGCAGTCCGGCGTACAGCAGCAGCCCGGAATGCCGCCGCAGTCGGCGGCAGGGCAGTCGCAGGTACAGCAGCCGCCAGCGGTGGAACAGCAGGTGGTGGCGCCGCAGGAAACGGCCATGCAGCAGGCTGTGGCGCCGCAGCCACAGGCGGTGCAGTATACGGGAATGCAGGGGGCAGCCCTGCAACAGCAGGCCATGCCTCCGCAAGCGGCAACGCCTCTACAGCCCGACATGCCACCACAGGCAGCACAACCGCTACAGTCTGTCACGCAGCCGCAGGGGGAAGCGCAGGCACAGCCTATGGCTTCCGCACAGGAGGGCGCTGCGCAAAGCACGGTGCAGCAGGCGGTTTTACAGCCCGCCGCCACTGTGTTACAGGGCCAGAATCCACAGGGGGCTGCCAATGTTGGGCCTGCAGCAGAGGTAAGGCAGGCCGCAGAGGAGACGGCGGGGAATACGCAGGAATTGCATGAACGGATCCGGGAACAGCAGTTTGAAGAGCATGAGCGCAATATGACGCAGGATGAAAAGGACTTGTTTTCCACCTTTGTCCCAACCAAGGGGGCCATGCGCCAGCTGGTGAAGGCCTTGGATTCCCTCAGCCTTTCGGCCTATACGGGAAATATGATTATTACGGGTGCGCCCGGTTCGGATATGATGAAGATGGCCAAGAGCGTCGTAAAGCTGATGCGGGCCAGGGACCAGAATTTTTCCGGTAAGCTGGCCAAGGTAAGCGGCGATGTGTTAAACGGGAAAAATCCGATGGAGCTGATCTCCAAAATACCCAACGGTGCGCTGATTGTGGAAAAGGGCGGAAAGCTCTCCGACGAGGGGGCAACAAACCTTGCCAAAGCGCTGAACCAGGAGCAGACAGGGGTGATTGTGTTCCTGCTGGATGGCAAAAAGGGGGTGGCCGGGCTGATGGAGAGGTGTCCGCAGCTTGCGGCATGTTTTACGGCCCGCTTTGACATAGCGGCGCTGGATACGGCCACATTGGTAAAATACGGATGCCAGTACGCTTACAATATGGAATATTCCATCGACGAGATGGGAAGACTGGCGCTTCACACCAGAATAGAGGATTTGCAGACCAGCGACCATGCCGTCACAGTGGAGGAAGTGCGGGAAATTGTGGATGAGGCCGTCGACCATGCGGAACGTTTTTCGGTCCGCCATTTTATGGATGTCCTGTTTCGGAAGCGCTATGACGATGACGATATGATCATTTTAGGGGAGAGGGATTTCATTTGAGAACACTTACTTTCACGGGACAGGAATGCGCAGTCAGGCGCAGGCCGTGAATGGAAATGAAGAATGTCCGCAGGAATGGGTATGTCCTGCAGGGGATAAAAAGGGAGGGGATGGCTATGGCCAGAAAAAAGAAGAAGCCGGTGGCAGCGGCGGCGCAAAACGGGCAGGGAACCGTGTTTATTTCCGAGGCCGACCAGTATTTGTTTGCGCAGGGGACGCACTATGACATTTATAAAAAGCTGGGCGCGCACCTGTCTGAGGAGAACGGGAAAAAGGGGATGATGTTTGCCGTCTGGGCGCCCCATGCCAGGGCGGTGCATGTGGTCGGCAGTTTCAACGATTGGGATGAAAACAGGCATCCCATGGAGAAATTAGGAGCCGGGGGGATTTACAGGACATTTATTCCGGGCGTGGGCGTGGGGGAAATGTACAAATTCCTGATTACGGCTGCGGACGGGAGAAAGCTGTATAAGGCGGATCCTTTTGCCAATTATGCGGAACTGCGTCCGGGCACGGCTTCCGTCACGACGGATATCACGCACTTAAAGTGGACGGACGAGAAGTGGATGACACAGCGGGGGGAGAAAGATTACCGGAAAGAACCGCTGGCAATTTATGAATGCCATATCGGATCCTGGATGAAGCATCCGGATTCGGAGGACGGGTTTTACAATTACCGGGAATTTGCGGACCGGATTGTGGAGTATTTAAAGGAACTCAAATATACGCACGTGGAACTGATGGGCATCGCGGAGCATCCCTTTGACGGTTCCTGGGGGTATCAGGTCACGGGCTATTATGCCCCTACCTCACGCTATGGAACGCCGGAGGATTTTGCGTATCTGGTCAACAAGCTGCACCGCAACAAAATCGGCGTGATTTTGGACTGGGTACCCGCACATTTCCCAAGGGATGCCCACGGACTGGCGGATTTCGACGGGGAAGCCTTGTTTGAGCACCCGGATCCGAGGCTGGGAGAGCATCCCGACTGGGGAACCAAAATCTTTCATTACGGCAAGACGGAAGTGAAGAATTTCCTGATTGCCAACGCCCTGTTTTGGATTAAGGAATTTCATGTGGACGGACTGCGGGTGGATGCGGTGGCCTCCATGCTTTATTTGGATTACGGAAAGCAGGATGGGCAGTGGGTGGCCAATAAATTCGGCGGCAACAAAAATCTGGAAGCCATTGAGTTTTTTAAGCATTTTAATTCCGTGATACGGGGAACGTTTCCGGGGGTTTTGACGATTGCGGAGGAATCCACGGCATGGCCGCTGGTGACGGGATCCTTGGAGGACGGCGGGCTGCACTTTTCCTTTAAGTGGAACATGGGATGGATGCATGATTTCTGCGAGTACATGAAGCTGGATCCGTATTTTCGGAAAAACAACCATTATGCCATGACGTTTGCCATGTCGTACAACAATGCGGAGAATTATATTTTACCGCTGTCCCATGACGAGGTGGTACACTTAAAATGCTCCATGGTGAATAAAATGCCCGGATACCAGACGGATAAATACGCGAATCTGCGGGTAGGATATACCTATATGTTCGGTCATTCCGGTAAAAAGCTTCTTTTCATGGGGCAGGAATTCGGACAGGAGCGGGAATGGAGCGAGGCGCGGGAACTGGATTGGTTCCTTTTGGAGAATAAGCTAAACAAGGGCATGCAGGAGTATGTGAAGGAACTGTTGGCCATGTACCGCAAATATCCCTGCCTGTATGAGATCGACAACGATTGGGCCGGTTTTGAGTGGGTGAACGCGGACGATGCGGAGAGAAGCACCTATAGCTTTATCCGCAAATCATCGGAAGGCAATGGAAAGCTTTTGTTTGTCCTGAATATGACGCCGGTTGCGCGAAAGGATTATTGCGTGGGCGTTCCCAGAAAGAAGAAATATAAGCTGGTGTTAAACAGCGATGAGGAGAGGTTCGGCGGCAGTGGGAATGAGATTGCGGAAGGCATTATGGCGACGGCGCAGGAGTGCGACAACAAACCATACCGCATTACCTTCGACCTTCCTGCGAATACGGCGGTAGTGTTTGCATTTTAATGTGGGAAGAAAAACGGGGAAGCGTTTCACAGTTCCGGGAGGAATTATGAAACGCTTTCCTGTTCCTGCAGTTTTTGGGGGGAAACGGAGTGGACACAAAATTTTGGGACATTCATTCCATACGGAATAAAATATTGCTGGTCTCCATGGGGATTGCGCTTGGCACGACGCTGGCTTCCCTGTTGATTTCCTACTATGCGGAAATCGCCACGATCAAAGATACCACGGAACAGTATATGACGCAGTATATATCGTTTGCGGACCGCAGTTTCAATGATATGCTGGAGGAGGCGGAGAAAATCTCCTTGTCGGTGGTGACGGAACAGGAGGTGATTCTCCCGGGGGTGGAACTGCCCCAGACCGAGGCCTCCTACGCGGATTATCTGCAGAAAAAAAGGATGCGCAGCTTTTTGAACGGCCTGATGGGCCAGAAGGATTATATCGAGAATATTTTGCTGGTCACAAAGGCGGGAAGAATCTATCAGGCGGGCACGGATCTGATTATGCGCAAAGACATGGAAATGCCGGTCATGCGCAGGGCGCTGGAACAGGAGAGGGCCGGTATTTTGTTTGACGCACAGACGAAGGAGGTCCTCTTTTGCCGCCCCGTGCTCCATGGGGGGGAAACCGTGGGGATGAATATGGTCAAAATGAACTATGAAAGCCTGACCGCAGCGTACCGTATCCGGCCCCTGCAGGAGGTCAGCATTTATATTTACGGCCCCGGGGGGGATTTGTTTTATACCAACGCTCCCATGGGGAACGGAAGGGAAGAAGAATTGTACCGTCAAATCAGAGGAGGGGAGCAAAATACCGGCTATTTGGAGTGGGATGGGGAAAGGCGGTTTTTTATCGGATACGGGCTGGACAAGGGGAGAATGTCCACGATCAGCCTGATGCCGTACAAATCCCTTTTGCGGGACGCGGAAGCGCTGAAAATAAAGTTTTTGGCGATCGGATTGGGGGCGCTATTGCTTGCGGCGGCGGCTTCCATCTATCTTTCCGGCCGGCTGTGTGTCAACCTGCGCCAGCTGACGGAAAATATGAAAGAGATCCAAAGGGGAAACCTGCTGGTGCGCGCAAAAATCGGGTCGAAGGACGAGATCGGGATTCTGGCCGGGGCGTTTAACGGGATGGTGGAACGCATCGGGGGACTTTTGGATGAAGTGCGGAAAAAAGAAAAGCTAAAAAGGGAGGCGGAGCAGAGCGTCTTGGCTGCGCAGATTCAGCCGCATTTCCTTTATAATTCCATAGATAGTATGCAGCATGTGGCCCATATGCGGGGGGAGACGGAGATCGAACAGGTGGCGGTGGCCCTGTCGGAACTCTTGCGCAGCGTTCTTTCCGACCGCAACGAATTTATTACCCTGTGGGAGGAAAAAGAGTATATCGAGAATTATATAACAATTGAGCGTTTCAAATACCGCAATGATTTTAGCCTGCTCTGGGATGTGGAAGAGGAGTTGTGGGCGTTTCGGATCCCTAAGCTGCTTTTGCAGCCGGTGGTGGAAAATGCGCTGCTACACGGGATTTCCACCCGGGAAGAAGGGGGCGTCATTTCGGTAAAAGTGGGCAGGCAGAAAAGTCAGGTGGTGGTTAAAATCATGGACAACGGCAAGGGAATGGATCAGGAAACAATCGACAGGCTCTTGTCCGAGGTGGAAAAAACGGACAAGTCGGGATTTCGCAGGGTCGGATTTTCCAATGTCATGAACCGGATACGGCTCATTTACGGGCCGGAATACGGCGGCACCATTTACAGCTGCGAGGGGATGTTTACCTGTGTGGAACTGCGGCTTGCGGCGGATGGAGAGGAAGCGTGAGAAAGGCTTCTTAGGACGGGAGGATGGATGGGACTTTCGGTTTTGCTCGTGGATGACGAAAAAGTATTCCGCAATTTTATCGGCAGCATGCAGCTGTGGGGGGACGGGCGTTTTACTTTGGCGGGAGAGGCAAAGAATACAAAAGAGGCGATGGCGTTTCTGGGGAAAAGGAATGTGGATGTGGTCATTTTGGACGTTTCGATGCCGGGAAAAAACGGGGTGGTACTGTCGGAAATGATTGCCGGGAAATATCCTGCCGTTTCCATGGTGGCGGTCAGCAGCCATGACGATTATGATTATGTGCGGCAAATCCTCAAAAACGGCGCGCATGATTACATTTTGAAATCCAGGCTGTCGGAGGCGCTTTTGGAGCGGACGCTGGAAAACATTGCCCTAAGGCTTGCACAGGTTTCGCCCTGGGAATTGAAAAAGAAGCTGCGCCTGCAGGCCGGGGGATGGCTTTTGGGGGATGAAGAAAATCCTTTTACGTCGGACAATGCCCGCAAGGTGGCGGCGCTGGTGGAACTTTCCGGTCTGGATGGTTACCCGGAGGAGGAGAAAAAAACCATGCTGGACGGGATCGCCAGGCTGCTGGAGGGGACGGAAGGGGAGAAAATGGACGTTTTGGCGGTGTATGCAAAGAAGGGACGTTATGTCCTGATTTACCGCTTTTTTGAGGAGACCTCGGAGGCACGGATCCGGGAGCGGGTGGAAAACAGCCGGATCGCCTGCTGTGACAGTATCCGGCGGATGTATGGAATTTCTGCGTCGGTACAGACGTGCCCCTTTTTTTTCGGGGATCATGCGCTGCGGTCTTTTGTGCGCCATAAGCTGGAGGAAGGGCAGGAGACAAAAAGCAACCAGACTATGCGTCTGGCCATGACCATCGGGCAGCAGAACCGGCTGTTGTCCGCCATTGACAGGGGGAACGTGGATATGGCGGAAAAGCTGGTGCAGGAAATTTACCAGGGCATAGGGCCCAAGGATCAGGCCTTGTACCTGATGGTGACGAAGGAACTGCTGGATCTTTTGGAACGGCTTGCGCTGGAATATGAAATCAATTTGGATTTTGTGCCCAAAAATGTACAGTTGTTTACCTATACCAAAGGGAAAAGCAAAGACATGCTGGCGGCCAGTATAGCCGGGCTGTACCGGAATGTGCTGCGGGAAATGGCGCAGCATCAAAAAGGGGGAAAAAAGAATTACTCAGGGCTGGTGGCCGGTACCGTCCGTTTTATGGAGGAACATTGCCATGAGGCTATAGGTTTAAGCGACGTGGCGGCAGGCGTCGGCGTAAACCCCTCTTATTTGAGCAGGGTGTTTCATGAGGAGACCGGAAAAACCTTTACGGACTATTTCAACGGCATCCGGATGGGGCGGGCGGAGGCGCTTTTGCGGCAAGGGCTGCCGGTGAAGGAGGTGGCGGCAAAATGCGGGATAAAAAATTACGGTTATTTCCTGAAAATCTTTAAGGACTATACGGGAAAAACGCCGAAGGAATACGTGGCGCACAACGGAAAGGAATAAGCATGGGGCAATGGGCCGCATGCTTATTTTTTCCCGTTTTGTATAACAGTGACAATGCAGACAGGCCAGTAGAATAAATGTGCAGGCCTGTCTGCACTGTTATGTATAACAAGCGGTGCAAAAAAGGAGAAGGTTTCTGCCATGATGTAAAAATTTTGGATATAATGGTAAAAATAATGGACAAGATAGACAAAAAATAAAAATTTGCGAATGGTAGAATGATACCAGCAGGACGAAACCGAAAAGAAAACGGTTTGGGGAATGCATAAAACGGGGTAAAGGTACAAGGAGGAAAGGCTATGAAGAAAAAGGTTGCGTTACTACTATGCGCGGCATGCTGCGCAGGAATGCTGGCAGGCTGCGGCAATACGCCTGCAGATACGCCTGCAGATGGCGGAGGGGCCAAGGCAGAGGCAGAGCCTGCCGCAGAATCTGCCGGGGGACAGGAGGAGGTTTCCAATTTAAACAAAGAGGGATTTCCCATTGTAAAGGAGAAGATTACGCTGACGGTGTACGGGCAGCGGGACCAAAACCATGCGGAATGGAAAGACATGTGGGTGCTGCAAAAGTATGAGGAGATGTCCAACATCCATATGGAATACCAGGAGGTTCCGGCAGACGGTTTTGCAGAAAACAAACAGCTTTTGTTCGCCTCCAACGAACTTCCGGACGTATTTTTAAAATGCGGAATTAACGCGAACGAGGTTGCCACTTACGGTGTGACCAGCGGACAGCTGATGATACTGGATGATTTGATTGCAGAGTATGCCCCGAACCTGACAAAGCTTTTTGAAGAAAATCCTACGTTAAAGCAGGCGACAATGGCTTCCGACGGGCATATATACACGATTCCCGCCATTGATTTGAGCGCCACCGGAAAAATGGATTTCAAACAGTGGATCAATACCAAATGGCTGGATGCAGTGGGGAAGGAAATGCCCACCACGCTGGAGGAGTTCAAGGACGTGCTGATTGCGTTTAGGGATGAGGATCCCAACGGCAACGGCGAACACGACGAGATCCCGCTGGGAATCCGGGAGCCCAGTTCCGTTTACAGTCTGGGCGGTTCCTTCGGGCTGGGACACCAGCTCAAGGATACCTATAACGTGGACGAAAACGGCAAGGTGCACAATTGGCTGTGCGACGATGCGTTTAAAGAATACCTGATATATTTAAACGATTTGTATCAGGAAGGGCTTTTGTGGCAGGATTATTACAAAAACGACAGGCCCGCGTGGAGAAGCAACCTTGCGGGGGAACTGTACGGAGCGATGTACATGCCTTATTCGGATGTTTTTTTGAATTGTGAACTGGATTATTCGGGTTTCGAACCCCTGATCGGGCCTACCGGTGAAAAATTCTGGCCGGACGCCAATACCGGGGTGAATCTGGGAAGCTTTGCATTGAGCAATACCTGCGCGGATCCGGAAGCTGCCATCCGGTGGGTGGATTATTTCTTCAGTGAAGAGGGAGGACTGTTCTTCGCGTTTGGGGAAGAAGGAACCCATTATTACAGGGATGAAAACGGTCTGCCCAGGTTTAACGATGAGATATTGAATGCGGAAGAGGGATTCATGACGGCGTTGGGCAAGATCAACATGGTTCCGGGAGGCGGGTTCCCCTGCCTGCGAAACGATGAGACCGACGGCGTGGTGGCAAGCGACCAGACCAAGGCGGCCGCAGCAGTGCTGGAGCCGTATCTGCCCAAGGCATATTATGCAAAGCCGTCCGTGGGCGCAGACGACATGGATCGGGTGGTGGCGATTGAGCAGGATTTGAATACCTACCGGGATGAGGCTGTGACCCGTTTCATTATCGGGGAATGGGATTTTGGTATGTGGGACGAGTATTGCCAGACACTGGAACAGATCGGAATCCGGGAACTGGAAGAAATCTACCAGAAAGCGCTGGATGCGCTCAAGTAAGATACGGACCGGATAACGGGAATGGCAAAAGGGAGGAGGGCAGGAGACCCGTCCCCCCCTTTTGCCTTGCCATGGCTTACACACAGAAAGGGACGGCTCTTATGAATGTAAGAAAAATATGGAAAAATGTCAGGAAGAACGCAGGACTGTATGCCATGCTGGCAATTCCCCTGGCGTGGTATATTATCTTTAAATATATTCCGATGTACGGACTGCAGATTGCCTTCCGTAAATTTAATCCGACGTTGGGCATTACCAAAAGCCCGTGGACGGGACTGACTTATTTTGAACAGTTTTTTCATTCCTACTATTTCAAGGATATTCTCTGGAATACGGTTTCACTGAGTTTATTTACGATGCTGATCGGCTTTCCCATGCCGATTATCCTTGCGCTTTTGATCAACGAGGTGAAAAATACAAAATTTAAAAAAGTCATTCAAAACATTACCTATATGCCCAATTTTCTTTCGGTGGTGGTCATTGTCAGCATGCTGACCATTTTTTCCAACCGGGATTACGGGCTGTTTAACAAGGTGGGCAGCCTGTTTGGGATGGCGTCCGTGGACCTGATGTCCAAACCGGCCTGCTTCCAGCCCTTGTACGTATTTTCCAACGTATGGCAGTTCATGGGGTTCAATGCGATCATTTACATAGCGGCACTGGCGGGGGTGGATCAGGAACTGTACGAGGCGGCTTCCATCGACGGCGCGTCCCGGATGCAGAAAATCCTGCATATTTCCCTTCCCTGTATTATGGGGACGATCATCATCATGTTTATCATGCGGATCGGAAGCCTGATGTCTGTGGGATTTGAAAAAGCGTATCTGATGCAGAACAGCGTCAATATGTCGAGGAGTGAAATAATATCCACGTTTATCTATAAAAACGGTATCCAAAAAGGGCAGTTCGGTTACAGCACCGCAGTGGGGCTGTTCAATTCGGTAATCAATTTTGCGCTGCTTGTGGGGGCGAATTTTGCCAGTAAAAGAATGACAAAGACAAGTCTTTGGTAAGGAGGGCAGGATGAAGGAACATTGGAAAAAAAGCATGCGCAGTGATTTTGCCTTTGACCTGATTGTAAATGTGCTGGGGGTATGTGTGATCTTGATTGTGCTGATTCCCCTGCTGTTTGTGCTGGCGGCGTCCTTTTCGGATCCGGATTTGGTTTTGCGGGGAAAAGTCCTGCTTCTCCCCAAAGGCTTTACCACAAAGGCATATACCATGGTGTTTGAAAACGGGGAAATCTGGAGGGGGTTTCGGAATTCCTGCTGTTACACGGTGGCGGGAACCCTGATCAGCGTGGTACTGACCATTTTGGCGGCCTATCCCCTTTCGAGGAAGGAACTGCCGGGACGGAATATTTTTATGATGCTCATTTTATTCACCATGTATTTCAGCGGTGGTATGATTCCTACTTATTTGCTGGTAAAAGATTTGGGAATGTATAACAGTGTGTGGGCGTTATTGATTCCGGCCGCCATTTCGACGTATAATCTGATTGTGGCCAAAACTTTTTTTGAAAACAACATCCCCGGCGAACTGTACGAGTCGGCGCGGCTGGACGGCTGCGGCAATGTGTCCATGCTTCCGAGGATCGTGCTGCCCCTGTCCAAGGCGATTCTTGCGGTGCTGGTGCTGTA
>CARDPF010000002.1 GCA_948960675.1 uncultured Eisenbergiella sp. | reverse complement strand
TTTGAGTTTGCAAGGACCGCCATAACGCTGGGCGTAAAAAATTATTTGCTAAAACCCATTGATGAGGAAGAACTGGCAGGCAGTGTAGGGGCAGTCCGGGAGGAGTTGGACAAAAGGGAGGGGGAAAGGCATTTTCATTTGGCCAATGCCGGTATTGCGCGGGAGGAGTTGTTCCGGAAAATCCTTTTGCAGACGGCAGACCGGGAAGCGTTGGAGTTACAGCTTGCGCAGTATGGCATTTTTTTTGGGGAGGAGAGCCTGTGTGCGGCAATATTGACGGACCGGGAATTTTTGAAAGGAAAGGGCGAGGGCGAGTTTGCAGGCCGCGTGGAAGCCTTTTTGGAGGATGATACGCTTTATGCGCAAAAGGTGATGATGGAAAACCAGACGGTACTCATCGGCCGTGGCGTGGATTACCGGGAATGGGCCAAAAGGCTGTCGGCCCGCAACGGACGGCTCGCCAAAAGAAACGGGCAAAAGCTTTTGATCGCGGTGGGACATACGGTAAACCGGTGGTACGATCTGTGCTTTTCCTATGAGTTTGCCCGGTTTTTGCTGGAGCAGGAGTTTTTGTTCGGGCAATACGACGTACTCACCATCGCTACAATTGAGGAGCAGCAAAAACGGGCGGAAAACCCTTCTACCGGCCAGATCCTGATGCTGATCGAGGTGGGGGATCTGGAGGGGATACAGGACTGCGTGGAGCGGTTCCGCGTGTATTGCATCAAGAAGCTGATGAAAGAGATGGATATCAAAATCCAGATTTTATATAACCTGATGCTCATCCGGGGCAGCCTTGAAAAGAAGTACGGACAGATGGGGGAACGCACCGGCGCGCTGATGGAGGAGATGAACCGGACGGAAGAACTGGAACAGCTGACAAAATTGTACTGCAGCATCCTGCAGGATATGTGCCGCCAGATCGGCAGCGACGGTTCGGGAACGGTCATCAAGCGGATGTATTATTATATGGAAAAAAATTATGACCAGGATTTGAAACTGGAGAGTTTTGCCAGAATGTTCAATTACAACAGCAATTACCTGGGGAAAATTTTCAGGAAAGAGATCGGCGACAGCTTTAACAACATATTGGACACCATACGGATTGCCAACGCAAAGCGCCTGCTATTGGAGACGGATTTGAAGGTATACCAGATTTCAGAGATGGTGGGATATAACAATATCGACTATTTTTACTTAAAGTTTAAAAAGTATGTGGGCATCAGCCCGAAAGAGTACAAAAGGGAAGTGGAAAAAGCTTAAAACCAGGAAAAACTGCCGTAAAGTGCGGCAGTTTTTTTGCGCTACTGCTATTTTCTTCGGATAAATGTAAGAAAAGTAGGGCAAATTGCCTGCAAAAAAATGGGTATCGACCGGCGGATTTTTTCCCTATAATAAGTGGCAGTAAGGGAGGTTGCAAAGATCATGAAAAAAGCAGGTAAACTCAAAAAAGAAAAATTTTCCATGCATCTGATGTGGAAGCAGCGGTATCTGCTCCTCATGTCCGTCCCCTTTGTGGTCTGGCTGATTATTTTCAAGTACATACCGCTGTGGGGCTGGACGATGGCGTTTCAGGAGGTGAAGCCCAATTCCTTTGCGCTGCCCATCTGGCAGAGGAAGTTTGTGGGACTCAAAAACTTTTCCGACGCATTCACGGACCGGCTGTTTCCCCAGACGATGGTCAACACCATCGGACTGAGCATTTTGGGCATTGCGCTGGGAACCGTTGCGGCCATTTTGTTCGCGCTGATGCTCAACGAACTGTGCTTTACCCGGTTTAAAAAGTTTACGCAGACCGTTTCCTATCTGCCCCACTTCGTATCCTGGGTTATCATCGCCAGCATCGCGAAAATGCTCTTAAACGACGGCGGCGCCATCGACACCATGCTGCATGCCAAGCTGCACCTGATGTCCACCAATTCCCCCATGTTCTGGATCGTGGTCTGTATGATCAATGTGTGGAAGGAGATGGGCTGGGACGCCATCGTGTATCTGTCCGCCATGGCCGGAATCGACCAGGGGCTGTATGAGGCGGCCAAAGTGGACGGGGCCAACCGGTTCCAGAGAATCTGGCACATCACGCTGCCGGGAATCCGGCCTACGGTTGTGGTTTTGCTGATCATGAGTATCGGCAGCGCGCTGAATGTAGGGATGGAGAGACAGATGCTTTTGAGCAACGGAATCGTACAGGATCACGCGATGGTGCTCTCCTGGTTTGCCTATGTGCGCGGTATCGGCAGCAACAATTACGGACTTGGCACGGCGATCGGCATGTTCCAGTCCATGGTGGGAATCATCCTGCTGTTTGTGGCGAATAAGATTGCCGGACTGCTGGGTGAAAGCAAGCTGGTATAGGGGGATGAGGGAATGGCGAATGTGAATCAGATTAAAAATACAAAGTCCGGGGAAAAAGCGTTGGACTATGTGCTTGCGGTAATTTTTGTGGGGATTATTTTTATCACGGTTTATCCGTTTTTAAACGTGCTGGCGATATCCTTAAACGACCCCATGGATACCATGCGGAACGTGAACTTCATCATTCCGAGGAAGTTTACGGTGAGCAACTACATTTACGTGTTTACGCAAAACAGTCTGGGGAAACCCTTCCTGATGTCCATTGTCAGGACGGTGGTGGGAACCGGCGTAGGGGTGATCTGTACGGCGATGATTGCCTATGTGCTCAGCAGGAAGGATTTCTACTTTAACAAAGTGTTTACCGTGATCTTCATCATCACCATGTATGTGAGCGGCGGCATGATTCCGGAATATTTGCTGCTGACAAGGACGCTGCACCTTAGCAATAATTTTATGGTGTATATCCTGCCGGGGCTGGTGTGGGTTTATAACATCATCCTGATGCGTTCCTTTATCGAGGGGCTGCCTGTAGCATTGCAGGAGGCGGCGAAGATCGACGGGGCCAACGATTTTGTGATCTGGGCCAAAATCATCCTGCCGCTGTGTACGCCCACCATCGCCACCGTGGCGCTGTTTGTGGCGGTAGGACAGTGGAACTCGTTTATGGACACCTACCTGTACGCGAGGGAACTGCCCACCCTGCAGTATGTGTTGTACGAGATTATGGAGAAGGCAACCATCAAGATTGATCCCCATGCCGCGACGGAGCAGATGAAAAATGCGGTATCCCCCCTGTCTGTCCGCATGGCGATCACCATCATTGCAACCGTGCCGATTCTGGTGGTTTATCCGTTCCTGCAAAAATACTTTGTGGGGGGTATGACGCTGGGGGCGGTAAAAGACTGAGCGGGCAGTGCGACATATCACGCTTTTTCATACGATAGGAAACGAAATTTTCTGCCGTATGAAAAGTAACGGTTTGGAATGTATCATAATTAAAATAAAGGAGAGGAATGTTATGAAAGCGAAAAAGTTATGTACCTTGTTCATCGCAGCATCCATGCTGGCAGGCGCGCTGGCGGGCTGCGGAAACGAAAGCGCGCCCAAAGATGACGCCGCGGTCAATGTAGAGAACGGTTCTGCCTCCAGCGGCGACGCTGCGGACGCGGGTAGCGTGGTGGAACTGACCTTCTACAATGCGGACGGGCAGGAGGATCCCTGGACGGATCCCGTGGCGCAGGTTCTGACGGAAAAGACGGGGGTGAAACTCAAAACCGAATATCCGGTATCGTCAGACGACCAAAAGGTTGCGCTGATGATTGCGGAACAGAATTACCCCGACATGATTTATGCCAAGGGGGATGCCGGAAGCCTGATTGATGCGGGCGCGCTGATTGATATGACGGATTTGATCGAGCAGTACGGCCCCAATATTAAAAAAATGTATGGGGAAGAGTTCGATAAACTCAAACATTCCAAAGAGGATCCTTCCATCTACCAGCTGTCCTCCTATTCCGTGGGCGGTACGACTTACAAAAGTTCCGGTACTGCGCAGATACAGTGGGCGGTGCTCAAGGAAAATAATTATGAAATACCGGATACCATGGAGAAGTTTGAAAAAATGATCAAGGATTACATGGCGGCGCATCCCACCACTCAGGACGGGATGGATACCATCGGGCTTACGCTCTCGGCTTCCGATTGGCACTGGATGATTACGCTGGGCAATCCGGCGGGATATATCGCGGAGGGGGCCCCGGATAACGGACAGTGGATCATTGACAAGGACTATAACGCCGTTTATAAATTCCGTTCCGAAAAAGTCCGGGAGTACTTCAAATGGCTCAACAGGCTGTATAACGAGGGTGTCCTGGATGCGGAATTTGCGACCCAGACACATGAGGATTATATCGCAAAAATCGCTTCCGGACGTGTGCTGGCCCTTTTGGACACCGACTGGGACTACGGCGACGGGGAAAAGATTTTGAAAGCGGACGGGAAGCTGGAGTTGACCTACGCGGGCATTCCGCTGGCGGCAGACGAAAATACAAAGGCTCCGTCCCTGATGTACCAGGGTCTTACCACCGGGCAGGGCGTGGGAATCACCACCGCCTGCAAGGATCCGGTGGCGGCCATCAAGTATCTGGATTACATCTGTTCCGACGAAGGGCAGGTTTTGGTGAACTGGGGCATTGAAGGGACGAATTACTTTATTGATGACGAAGGACACCGCTACCGCACGCAGGAAGAAATCGACGAGAACAACAACAATAAGGACTACAGCAAAACCACCGGCGTGGGCTTCCATGCATATCCCTTTCCCGTTTACGGCGCGGGTGTGGTGGATTCCACCGGCAGCACTTATACGACCGTGAACAAGGAGGCTGTGGCGGCAGAGTATGACGAAGAGCAGAAAGCGGCGTGCGAAGCGTGGGGCGTGGAACTTTTGGTGGATATTTACCCGCAGGCATCGGAGTTTGAAACCCCGAAGTATTCGGCCATCTGGGCGTATACCAAGCCCGTGGAATTTGACGAGATCGGCAATAAGCTGGATGAAATTGCCTGGTCCGGACTGATCAGCTGCGTTATCGGTAAGGAAGCGGATTTCGACGCTTCTTATGACAAGATGATTTCCGATCTGGAAGGCTCCGGCATGGGCGAGGCGGAAGAGATGCTGACCGGGATCGTGAAAGAAAAGGTGGCGCTTGCCGAGTAAAGAAGCATGGCGCGTAATGCGCGGTGATGGATGGAACAAAGGTCATTTATGGGAATGTTTCCTGTAAATGGCCTTTGTTTTTTATTGTTTACGAATGTAAGCAGCAATCCATGTCATTTCGTTTGGCCATGGGCCCAGACGGCGTGCCTATAGGTTGGGGATGGGAATTTGGGGCAGCCCTCCTATCGGGCAGGCGTATACTTGCGCATGTTCACATGTAAAACAGGGAATTTCACCAAAACGCCGTTCCATTCCAGACAACCGGGAAGCCGTCCCTGCTTCTCCCCTCCTGCAAAATTGGTTTCCGTATGAATTATCTGGTTGACGTTGTAAAGTTCATGATTTATACTGATAGGGGAAAAGCTAATTTGAAAAAGGGGTATCCAAAATGAAAATTTCCGAGCAAATCAAGGTGTTATGCGTCCGGTCTGATATCAGTGTGGCAGAACTTGCGCGGCGGTTGGGTACAACACCGCAGAATTTTAGTGGAAAAATGAAAAGGGAAAGTTTTACAGTGGCAGAGTTGGAAGAGATTGCGAAAGCTGTGAATGGCTCTTTCGAAAGAAAATTCGTATTGCAAAACGGAGAGAGAATTTGATGGGCACTAAAAACGGACAGAAGGATTATGGCATATATGCTGATAACAGGGATGTTATTTCTTTGTTTTCCGGAGCGATGGGATTGGACATAGGATTGGGGAGGGCTGGCTTAAATGTAGTAATAGGGCAGGATTTTGACGCTTCCTGTGTGGCTACCATGAGGGAAAACGGACATAAAGTATTAGGGGGTGACATCAGGGAAATTGAGCCGGGTCAGATATTGGAATTGACGGGATTGCATATTGGAGAGCCGTTTTTGATTTGTGGGGGTCCGCAGTTTAGGGAGCGGTTTGTGCTGATCGGAAGCCGGGATAAAGAAGATATATTTCTTCCAATCTCCACGCATTTTCAAATGCATCAAAATAAAGAATATCAGTGGCAGACTGTAAGAAGTGCAATTGGAAGTTTAGAATTTGAGCAGGGAGAATGTGCGGCATTTGGGGAAGAGCGTCTAAAATTTTTGAAGATGATTCCGGAGGGAGGCAATTGGAGGGATTTGCCGGAAGATCTGATATCTATTGCAATGGGAGGGGCATATAAGTCCGGTGGCGGCAAAGTTGGATTTTATAGAAGATTGTCATATGACCAGCCTTCTCCGACAGTGGTTACATCTCCGGTTCAGAAAGCGACAATGATGTGCCATCCTACGCAAAACAGACCATTGAGCGTGAGGGAGTATGCGAGAATTCAACAGTTTCCGGATGACTGGATTTTTACGGGCACCACTGCGGCGAAATACAGACAGATCGGAAATGCGGTACCGATTGGTTTGGCTAAAGCTATTGGAAAGGCAGTTTTAGCGGTAGCTAATGCCACTGCTTTCGTGCAGACGAAACGATTCAGGGGGACAAATGTACATAGCAAAATCAGAAATGCAATAGAACTGGGGGGAAATCTATATGCCGTTAAATAGTACATACGATGAACAGACAGTGATACAGGCAATAGCGTCGGCTTTGGAAACTTTTTACGGGACATTGATTGAAAAAATAGATGGATTAAATATACAGCAGATTATTAAGCGGAAAAATCCATATTTATATCGTGCGAAGGCCATGCAGAATGCTTCGGAAATTGTAGAGTCTATTCTTACTGCATTTGTAAGTTCCAGCGAAGAAACGATTTTTGGTAATTGTTTTGCCGGAAAACGTTTCTGGGCGGAATTGACGGGTGATGAACAATTTTACATCAAAATCATAGGGTACATGGGAACAATGCCGGAGAAGTATGTTGCCGATTATAAAGAAAGCTATGACAAGGCGGCCAACAGATTGATAAGGGAATTTTCCAATAGCTTTTGTCGGGAAGACGGGAGTATTGACTGGGAGAAATTGGTTGAATTTAATTCAGGAGACTGACACGGCGATAAAAGTTTTTAGAAGAAGAGAGAGGACAGGAAGCATAACCCGCTTCCGGGAAAAAACATGATACAGGCAGAAAAACTGGCGCAGTTTTACTTTACCCAGTACAGGGATTGCGTCAAGAATATAAAAAAGAAAAATAACGACGGAAAAAAGACCTATGAACAGCGGATCACTTCCATACTGGGGGAGATGACGGCCAGCCGGGCAAAGAAACTCAGCCCTGCCCATTTGGAGGAATACCACAGGCAGATACGGAACCTGGTTTACTATGCTTTCAAGATGGACAATCAGTTTGCCATCATGAAAATCCGGGATCTGATGATGCCGCAGCTGGTGCGGTTGGATTTGGGGGAACTAAAAGAAACGGAACAGGAAATGGTGACGGCGAAGTTTCTGGAATTTCTGCGGACGCAGATGCCTTTTGCCATTTGCCAGAAAACGCTGCGGAGCCTGTGCAGAAATTATGCGGAGGACGGTATTAAGACGCAGATTATCGACATGGTTCCCACACGGCCGGAGATGGAATTTCCGGAGGCTTTGCAGATGGCAAGAAAGTTTATCCTGCATATCGGCCCCACCAACTGCGGAAAGACCTATCAGGCGCTGGAGCGGTTAAAAACCGCCCAAAACGGGGTATATCTGGGGCCGCTTAGGCTTTTGGCGCTGGAAGTGTATGAGAAAATGAAGGATTTTCAGATTCCCTGCACGATGCTGACCGGGGAGGAGCGGATTTATGAGGATCAAAGCCGGATCACCGCCTCCACGGTGGAAATGCTGGACATCGACCAGGAATATGACATTGCGGTGATAGACGAGGCGCAGATGATTGCGGATTCTGACCGGGGGCATTCCTGGACCAGGGCCATTTTGGGAGTGCGGGCGAAAGAAGTGCATGTCTGCATGAGTCCGGCGGCCCAAAAGGTCGTCACCCATCTGATTGATTTGTGTAACGATACGTACGAAATCCGCCGCTATGAGCGCAAAACCCCCCTGCTGTGCGAGGAGGAGGCGTTTCGTTTTCCTGAGGATGTGCGGGAGGGGGATGCGCTGATCGTCTTTACCAAACGGGCCGTATTGGACATTGCCGGTCGTCTGGAGCGGCGGGGAACCAAGGCCAGCGTGATTTACGGAAGCCTGCCCCCGGAAATCCGCCGCCGCCAGATGCATCTTTTTGCGCAGAAGCAGACCAGGGTGGTGGTTTCCACAGACGCCATCGGGATGGGGCTGAACCTGCCTGTGCGCCGGATTGTTTTTATCCAGACCGAGAAATTTGACGGAAAAAGCACAAGGCCGCTTTTGGTCTCGGAAATCCGCCAGATTGCCGGGCGTGCCGGGCGCTTCGGGATTTATGATACCGGTTATGTGGGGGCCATGGGGGAGGAAGGCATCGCCTATATCCGCAGCCGTTTTGGGGAGCCCGAACCGGAGGTGGAGCATGTAAGCCTGGGCTTTCCGCAGGTTCTTCTGGATATGGACGAGCCGCTCAATGCGGTGCTGCAGATTTGGAAATCCGTGGAGACCGCACCGCCCTTTGAAAAAATCAGCATTGATGAGGTGATGTTTTTATATGAGCGGGCTTACCGGGACCGCAGGGAGATCGACGGGTTTGAGGATAAACGGATTCTGTACCGCATGCTGACCTGTTCCATCGATATCAAAAACCGGGATTTGGTGGAATTGTGGCTGTATTACTGCAAAACCTATACGGCGGACGTCTCCCTCCATTTTCCGGCACTGATGATGTGCACCGACTCCGGTCTGAGCCGTTACGAGACCTTTTACAAAATGCTGGACCTGTATTACCAGTTTTCCACCAGACTGGGGAAAAACATGGATTTGAACAGGCTGGAGAGGGAGCGGGAAAAAACGGAAACCACCATCATGCTGCTGCTTTCCAAAAATAAGAAGGATTATATCCGCAAATGCCAATACTGCGGCAGCCAGCTGCCGCTGGGGGCCACGTACCGGGTGTGCGATAAATGTTATGCGGAAATGCACAGGAAAAAGAAAGGGGATGGAGGCACAACGTAAACCGCTTTTGCCTGTCAGGCTTTCCATCCATAGCTGACAATCAGGCCGCGCCATTGCAGGTAGGTCAGGTTTTCCCTGTTCTTTTCCACATATGCCTGCATCTTGCGCTGCCTGCGGCAATAATCCTCCGCTTCTTTCCTGTCCATGCCATGGTTGATAAACTGCCGGATGATTGGTTCTTCGTCCTGCGGGCTGCAGGGTTGCTCCCATTGCTTTTCCGCCAGAAGGGCTTCTACGCAGGCAGCGTAATCTGCCTTGCCGGGGGTGACAAAGCTGACCTTGTCGTTGATGCGCACATCCACATTGCGAAGCCCTTCCCGCTGCATCATCACGGGCAGGCGCATGCCGATCGCATAATCCCGGTCCTGGCAGTACAGTTCTTTGGCCCACATTTTCCGGAAACCGCTACGGGAGCAAAGTTCCTGATAATCCATGCCGTCGATATAAAAGCCGTCGCATTCAAATTCCCGGTTGACATCGACCGCCACCACCAGACCGCCGCTTTTGGTCTGTGCGATCATTTTTTTCAGAAAAGCCTGCGTGTTGCCGACGTGACGCATCGCCGCCTGGCTGATCACGAAATCGTATTTTTGCCGGAAGGGGTATGTCAGGAAATCATCGCAGATAAATTTCCCTGGCAGCCCGGATTTAGCAAAAAGCCTGCTTCCCGCTTCTACCATATTCCGGGAAAAATCAATTCCCGTGTAAGCGCTTCCCTTGGGCAGGAGCGGCAAAAGAACCTGTCCCATATAGCCAAAGCCGCAGCCGCAGTCCAAAATCTGTACGGGGTCTTGCAAATTCCAGACTTTTTGGACGAGAAATGCCAGATAATCCTGGTTCCAGAATGCTTTTCTGCTGGCCTGCAAATAATGCAGCCGGGATTCCCAATAGTCCTTTTCCCCGCTGGGGACAGGAATGTAGGTTTCCCCGGGCAGCGGTTTTAGGCCAAGGACCTCATCCACCGTTACCTGAAAAAAAGCCGCGATATCCGGAAGCAGGGAGATATCCGGCATGCTGATATCGTTTTCCCATTTGCTGATTGTCTGGACCGATACGCCCAGGTGTCCGGCAAGCTCCCGCTGTCCGATGTTTTTTCTCTTTCTAAGGTCATAAATGCGCAGCTGTATTTTGCTCATCCGTTTTCCCCCAATTTTTTTACATAGCACATGTTGCGGGCGGTTGTGCCCGGAACCACTCCTTCGCGCCCGTTTGCGGCAAAACCGTTTCGCTCATAGAAACGCCTTGCCTGGGTATTTTTTTGCAGTACCCAGGCGTAAATCGTCTGCTTGTGCCGTTTCTGTGCTTCCGCGCAAAAATGCCGCAGCAACGCGCTGCCGATTCCCTGTCCTTTGAAAAACGGTTCCACATAAAAGCAGTATAATTCTATTTCGCCCGTCCTGTGGTTGTCCGGGTAGTCCTTCTGGCCGACGAGTCCTTTTACAATACCGTCGTCGTATACCCAGATGCGGTTGAGCAGGGAAGGGTTTTGGCGGTATTCGTCCATGATATTTCCGACCTGGAGTTGGTTGAAGGAACCGTTATCGTCCTGAAAAATGGGGCGGTATGCCACCCTTTTCCCAAAAACTTCTATTTCCGCCAACCGTGAGATGTCCCCTGTGTTTGCTTTTCGTACCATGTCCGGCCTCCTGTTTTGCGTGTGCTTGAAATACGCTCCGGTATTATTGTAAACGAACACGGGCAAAAAGCCAATCACCTGTCTGGGGATTTTTTTCCCGCCAAAGGCGATGGGGTTTGGGAATGATCCGCAGGCAATGTCTTTTCGTTTTGGTTTCGGGCATCGGGCGGCGCACCGGCAGGCGGGGAAGGTGGATCCTGCCGCAGTTTTCTTTCCCTTACCGGGCGGTATTAAAAAAATACAGCCGGTATTTCCAGGGGGCGTTTTTGTGTGGGGGCAATACGGCCGTCGGCAACCTCATAGAGGGTTTTGGCAGTGCGGTATGCCGCCTGCGTCATGGGCTGGTAAGGGGTCTGGCAGGCGTCCACAAAACCGATGTTATAGCACTCGCCGTCCATCCGGCCCAGCGGGGACTGGTCATTGTAGGTAAAATAATGACAGCCCACCAGATTGGGAAAGGAGGCGGCGTTTTCCACGTAATAGCGGTAGGCCCTGCCCCGTTCCTGCTGGGAGGCCACGCCCCGGATGCCGGTGGCCACATGGCCGCAGTCTAAGGCGCCGTGGTGGAATTCCCCGATCATGAGCGGCCTGTCCACCCCTGCCGATACGATGGCCGACAGGGAGGGGAGGGGATCAATTTTGTAGCAGTTGATGCTGAATACGTCGAAGTTTTCCCAGCCGGAGACCAAAAGGGGATCGTGGATAAAGGCCCACCGCATGCCCAGATTCAAATGCCAAGGATCTGCGCGGCGGCATGCCGCTGCGGGAACGGACACATACTCCCGGATGAGGATGGCGGTGAAATCCCGCAGATCCGACAGTGCCTCGGACGAAAAGGCATCTGCGATAGGGCAGGGGGAGAGCAGGTCGGTAAAATCCGCAAAGTCCGTGTGCCAGCGGCCGTTTAGTACATGGATGTCATTGCGGCAGCGGGTGCGCAGAAATGCTACAAGACTGTCCCGGCTGCACAGCGGGGCAGGATTTTTGAGCAGTTCCAGGCCCAGATTAAGCCCTTTTTCAAAGCCCCATCCCGGTTCGTTGCACATAAAATAGCCGATGAGCAAAGGATCGTTTCGATAAGGGAGCAGCGCCCGGGCAAAGGCTTCGGAGGCAGAGCGGTAGCTTGGGGCAAATACATCCGGAAAATCCTGGTAGATGGTTTTTTGTGTGGAGGGAAAGGGGGCTTTTGTGTTGAGTGGCAGCACATAGGGAAGGGCGGCCGCATGGCAGAAGGTTTCATCCGACCAGTTGGCCACCGTGTTAAAGCCCCAGTTGCGCATGCGGCGGAGGGTCATTTGGATCCACGCGTCCTGCCAGTCTTTTCCGAAAGCCCGGCACAGGTTTATTTTGGGAAAATCAATAAAAAGCGATTGTTGGCCGTCGGGGCGCGTTTCCCTTCGGACGGCTTCCGGATATGCGCCGACGGCGGCAGGGTTATAGCGCAGCAAATGTTCCTGACCGTCCGCCCGCGTCTCCCGGTCCGTGCCCACGCAGTCGGGGCCAATGGAAAAGAAGGCGTATCCTTCCGGATCTGTCAGCCACCAGCGCTTTTCGTCGTGACAGGTGGAAAAAAAGCCGCTGCCGGGCTGCAGCTTTTTTTCTTTCCAGCCGCCGAAACGGTTCCAGCCCGGTATGGAAAACCCGTCTGCCTGGGGTCTTTGCCGCATGACGTTGGCATATTGGATGCGCAGGGAGGCCGCCATTTTTTCCGGTGAGGGCTGCTTATGTTCCCATACCTTGGGGATGTATTGCCCCATTTCGTCCAGCAGCGGCTTGGGCTCCACATAAAAATCCGGCTGTCCGTCACAGAGGCGCAAACCGGAAAGACGTACCCGAAACGGGGTAAAATGGGGCATAAACCGGATATAGATGGTTTCCATTTCTTCGATACGGCAGGGAAATCCGGATAAATCCAGCTTTTGGCGGCCGCTTGTCCGTTGGGGGGCGGCAGAGCGTTCAAGGAGGGAGAAGGCAAAGGTCCAGGTGGACCGAAGCCTGGGCTTGACACCGGTTTTTCCCAAAAAGTCCGGTGTGTCCAAAGAAGCATTTCCCTTTTTATAGAAGCAGATGCAAAAAGGGACGGCGTCACGGTCCAGGGTTTCCATTTCCACCGCAAGCGTCCAAAAACTGCAAAAATGATCGCAGGACAGAAGGATACCGCCGCCGTCCCTGGCAATTTCCATCTCCAGCCGGTGGTCACTGCCCTGTATGCGGATGGCGTTTTCCAAGCGGATATTTCTAAAACTGATTTCTTTTTTCAAAATTTTTTCCTCCATTTATAAATCGTAAAACGGTTTCCCACATTCCCATTATAAAAAGGGAAATTCGGGAAAACCATGGGAAAATCAGATATGTATGTTGTCAAAAATCAGCCCTTTTTGTGAAAAGACGAAAAAGTATGGGAAAAGGGGTGTGATTTTTGACTGCTTTTTTTCTGTTTTTTTCGCTAAAATAGAGCCATGAAAGAATCCCGCAGCATGACGGGAAAAGAGGAGGGAATGTCCATGAGGGAAACGCCAAAAAGGAAAAGCGCGGAAGGCTTTAGGCTGTTTTTGCTGATACTTCCGTTTTTGGTTCTGTGTTTTTTGTTTTCGTATTATCCGTTGTACGGCTGGGTTTACGCGTTTTATGATTACAGGTCGCCGCTGCCCCTGTCCCAATGCGAATTTGTCGGCTGGAAGTGGTTTCGGATCCTTTGGAGCAATCCTGCCCAGATCGCGCAGATTTTAAATGTGTTAAAAAACACCTTTGCCATGAGCTTTCTGGGAATCGCGACATCTTTTTGCCCGGTATTGTTTGCCATATTTCTCAACGAGATCAAGTGCAAAAAATTTAAAAACGTGGTGCAGACCCTAACAACGCTGCCCAATTTTATCAGCTGGACGCTGGTCTATGCGGTGGCGTTTAGCCTGTTTTCCACCACCGGCATGTTAAATTCGGTATTGCAGCAGTTGGGATGGATAGAGGAGCCCTTCAAGATTTTGGACAGCGGCAGGCATGTGTGGCTTTCCATGATTTTGTGGAGTACATGGAAGGGGCTGGGCTGGGGTTCCATCGTCTATCTGGCGGCGATAGCGGGAATTGACCAGGAAATGTTTGAGGCGGCACGGGTGGACGGCGCGGGGCGGTTTCACATCATTAAAAATATCACGATTCCTTCCCTAATGCCCACCTATCTGGTCATGCTGATGTTTTCCGTTTCCAATTTCCTTTCCAACGGGATGGACCAGTATTATGTGTTCCAGAATTCTTTTAACAAGCAGAGCATTCAGGTATTGGATTTGTATGTGTATAACATCGGGATCACCGGAAAGAGCATGTCCCTTGCGACAGCGGTGGGCATTATGAAAAGTGTGGTGAGCGTGACCCTCTTGATGCTGGTAAACTGGACTTCCCAAAAAACCAGGGGGGAGAGCATTATATAATCGGCCGATGGGCAGGAAGGAAAAATTTTATGGAAAAAAAACAGGCGGATGACTATAAAAGGCAAAAGATCAGCGGTAGGGAGATTTTGTTTCAGGTTTGCAACTATGGGATATTTGGCCTTTTTACCGTATTGTGCGCCTATCCTTTTTATTACCTGATCATCAATTCCATCAGTTCCAACGTCATGAGCGCCAACGGCGATATCAATTTTTGGCCCAGACAGATTCATTTTCAGAATTACAAGGATACGCTGCAGCTGGCGGGACTGGCCAATGCGGCCATGACCTCGGTGGCGAGGACGGTAGTGGGGACAGCCTGCACGGTACTGGCTTCGGCATTTTTGGGATACATGTTTACCCAGCAGAAAATGTGGCACAGAAAGCTTTGGTATCGGATGATGGTCATTACCATGTATTTTAACGCGGGACTGATTCCCATGTTTATGACCATGAAAAATTTGGGGCTGACCAATCATTTTTGGGTGTATATTATACCGGCCATTGTACAGCCTTTTAATATCATTATGGTAAAGACTTATGTGGAATCCCTGCCGTCTTCTTTGCAGGAGGCGGCCGAAATGGACGGCGCAGGGGTACTGGTGCGGTTTTTTAGGGTGACGCTGCCGCTTTGTACGCCGATTCTGGCCACCATCGCCATCTGGGCCGCAGTGGGACAGTGGAATTCCTTTCAGGATACCCTGTTGTATGTGACGGATCAAAAGCTGTATACCCTGCAGTATATTTTGTATACTTATTTCAATCAGGCCAGTTCTCTGGCAACGCTGGTGAAATCTTCACAAACCATGACGACCATCGCCAATATTGTGACGGCGCAGACTCCGACATCCATCCGCATGACCATATCCGTAATTGTGGTACTGCCGATTTTATTTGTATATCCCATGTTCCAAAAATATTTTGTGAAAGGAATTATGATCGGCGCGGTAAAAGGTTGAGCAGGCTGTCACGGCGTTATGGGCGGCGGAGGAAGGATGATAAAAACAGGCCGCTTTGGGCGGCGGAAAGGAAGATAGGATGAGGGATTTAAAAAGGTGGAAGAGGGCGGCAAGTCTTTGTCTGGGCGTGTCCCTGCTGTGTACCTCGCTTGTAGGCTGCGGGCAGGACGAACCGCAGGGGACGGCAGATGTAGCAAAAACGCAGATGCAACAGACGGAATCGGAAGGGGGAACAGACGACGGACAGGTATCTGTGGGAAGCGAGAAGTATCCGGAGTTTCTTACCGTGGATGTGTTTGGCAGCCAGTCGAATTTTCAGGGAATCCAGCCGGGATGGTTTGCCAAGGTGGTAAAGGATAAGTTTAATATGGAATTAAACATTATCGCGCCGAATGTGGCGGGAGGCGGGGACTCCCTGTATCAAACCCGCTGTGCCAACGGGAATCTGGGGGATTTGATTTTGGCGGGAACCGGGGATAACCGGCTGAAAGATCTGGTGGCCACCGACCTGATTTTGGATATGACGCCGTATATGGAGGGCTGCACGAATCTGGAGCGGTACCGGGCCTGCATCGAAAACCTCAGCGAACTGGCAGGAAAAGAAGGGCTGTGGGCCGTTCCCAGCCAGATTTCCAACAAGTCCCCTTTCGAGCCCTGCGAGGCCACGGAACCCACCAATGCGCCCAGCGTGCGCTGGGATTTGTATAAACAGGTCGGGTATCCGGAGATCAAAACGCTGGAGGATTTACTTTCGGTTTTACAGAAAATGCAGGAGGCCGCAGGGAAGAGTGATTCCGGGAAAAAAGTGTACGCCCTTTCCCTGTTTAAAGACTGGGACGGCGATATTATGCACAACGCCGGGGCGCTGACGGCCCTGTATGGGTATTATACCAACGGATTTGTGCTCTACAATTCCATATCGGAGGATATCCAGAGCGTTATTGATAACGACTCCTCCTATGTGCGGGGACTGCGGTTTTTGTTTGAGGCAAACCAGCTGGGACTGGTGGATCCGGAATCCACAACCCAGAATTTTGACACCGTATCGGCCAAGTATGCGGACGGCGCAGTGATTTATTCCCTTTGGCCCTGGCTGGGGACAGGGTATTACAACACGACGGAGCATGTGGAGGAAGGAAAAGGCTTTGCCTCCGCTGTTTTGGAGGACGGGGAATATCTTTGCTTTGGCAATTCCCCCGACGGCGACGGCTCCTATACGGTGATGGTGGGCAGCAAGACAAAGGATCCCAAGCGGATGGTGGATTTTGTGGACTGGCTGTATTCCCCGGAAGGCGTCATGATGTCCACGTCGCAGACTGGAGGCGCAGGAGGCCCACAAGGGCTGACCTGGGAAAACCAGGACGGAAAGCCGGTGTTTACCGAATTCGGGCGCAAGGTGTTGGTGGAAAAGCAGCTGGAGACGCCCGTCCCGCAGGATTGGGGCAGCGGTACGTGGAAGGACGGCCTGTCGGCACTCAACTATCCTGCCGTGGGGATCACGGATGCGGATCCGGAGACGGGAATTGATTACAATTTTGCCCGGTGGGATGATTACGCCAGGCTGACGGAGACGGCCCTGACCAAAGACTGGTCGGAGCATAACGAAGGGGCGCTGGTTCCCATCAAATATTTTGAGGAAAAAGGACTGATCAATGTGTTCCCGGCGGTGTATTTTGTCAATGAGGACTATTCCATGGATTTGAGCGCCGTCAAGGAGCAGTGCAAGCAGATTATTGTACAGTATTCCTGGCAGATGGTTTTTGCAAAGGATCAGGCGGAGTTTGACAGCCTGCTGCAGGAAATGCAGGACACCGCCATCGGACTGGGCTATGAACAGGTACTGGAATTCGACAGGAAAAACTGCGAAAACCGGTTCGAAGCCGTCCGGCAATACAAACAGCAAAACCCGTAAGGGGAGTTGCACAGCCAGGGGGCGCATGGGGCGGACAGGAGCGGTTATTGCGGGCATCCGGCTCCCCCATGGCTGCAGGCACATGTGAACATGCAAGCCGTGGAATTTCAACCAAAACGCCGGCGCATTCCAAGATGCCAAAAAACGCGGAAACTCGCTGCGCTCAAACAGTCCGCGCCTTTTGGCAGGAATGCCCCGGCATTTTGGGAAATTCCACGGCTTGCATGTAAGCATGTGCCTGCGGCCATGGGGGAGCCGGATGCCCGCAACAACCACCCCTGTCCGCCCCCTGTGCCGCGAACCTCCCGGACAAGGCTGTACGTCTGGCCTACTGCTTTTTCTTATAGGCCGAGGGACTCACGCCCATCAGGTGGTGGAATTTTTGGTAGAAGTAATTGACGTTGCTGTAGCCGGTTCTGAGGGCAATTTCGTATATTTTCAGGTCGGAGGAGCGCAGCAGCTGTGCAGCGTTTTGGATCCGCACTTCATCCAGATAGGCATTGAAATTTTTTCCCATCTTTTTGGTGAACAGCTTGCCCAGATAGGAGGTATTGTAGCCAAACAGGGTAGCCAGATCGTCCAGCTTTAAGTTGGAAGCGTAATTGTGGTCGATATAGTCCACGATATCGCCAAAAACGAGATCATTGGTGGTTTGGCCCACGGCGCGCAGGATCATGTCCGTCTGGTCTTTAAAATACCGGATAATTTCGTAAAGATAATTCTTTTTTTCGAGCAGTCCGATGACGGAGGCATTGGGGTCAAAGGGGATGGAAAGGTGGGGATAGCGGTTGGTCACAGCCTGCTTGACCTGTAAAAAAATATCAATCAAAAAATGTTTGACGGTTTCGGCGTCGGCGTCCGTCTGCTGCAGGGACTTTTCCAGATTGTGCAGGGTTGCGGAGAGCAGGCTGCGCTTTTTGGTCTGGATAGCGTCAATCAAAAGGCGGCTGTAATAGGCGGAGGACTGGCTGTCGGCCAAAAAGTGGGAAGAAGGGCCTGCGGGCAGCGTTTCATAGGACAGCACATGCTGGTTGGGCGCACAGTAAAACCTGCGTTCCATAAGCTGCCTGCAGTCCTGCAGGGAGAGGGGGATATCCTGCAGGGAAAAAACCGGCCTGCCGTAGGTGATAAAAACGGAATCCAGGGGAGAGCCCTTTTGGGTTCCGTTTTTATAGTGGGAAAGACAGGACTGGAATTTGTCCAGCGCGTAGCTGCCTTTCAGGAGTATGACATCCTGTGTATCCAGGGAAAGCTGTTCAAAGGCCAGATGGTTGCGGTTGGCAATCCGTAGCAGATCGCCGAAGCGGTAGGGGGCAAAGAAGGGGGTGTAGCTGCAGTAGAGGACGACCTGATAGACGCAGGCCGACAGGCCAAGCTGCATAAAGTCCACGGATTCGGCCACCGGGTTGCCCAAAAGAAGATCCCGGAGGATGGCAAGTCTGGCTTTTTCGACAAAGTGGCTGAAGGATTTTTCTTTTTCCAGGGATTGCAGGATTTTTTCCCGTACGGACAGAACCGCCTTTTCCAGTTCCTCTTCGTTGATGGGCTTGGTCAGATAAAAGGACGCGCCATACTGGAGCGCCGTCTGGGCGTAGGAAAAATCGGAATAGCCGCTCAGGAAAATAAATTCCCCGGCATATCCCTGCTTTCTGGCTTCCGAAATGACCCGGGTGCCGTCCATGGAGGGCATCCGCACGTCCAGCAGCACCACGTGGGGCTGACACAGACGGATTTTTTCCAACGCTTCGTCGCCGTCTGCCGCTTCCGCGCAGAGGAAAAATCCCAACCGGTTCCAGTCTATGACATGTTTGAGGCCTTCCCGTACAATATCCTCGTCGTCCGCAATTAAAATCCTGAGTTTTTCCTGTTCCATGGTTTCCTCTCTTTTCATGGTTTAGCCGAAGGCTGAACTGTTACGGTTTTCCCCCTCGGGGCGGCCGGGAATTTGCATAAGCACCTGTGTGCCGCCCTCCGGCCGGCCTGTGACGGTAAGTCCGTATTTTGCGCCGTAAAACAGGCGGATCCGCTGACTGATATTGGCCAGCCCGATGCTGCCCGAAAAATCCGGGGTAGGGGCGGACAGCCGTTCGTTTAGCTGTGCCAGCCTGTCTGCGGGAATGCCGCAGCCGTTATCCGAGACAGTGACGGTAAGCAGGCCGCAAGGCTCGTCCGTCATTTCGATGAGAATCATACCGTCCGCCTTTCGGTGTTCCAGCCCGTGTACGACGGCGTTTTCCACGATGGGCTGCAAAAGCAGGGGCAGCAGTGTGTAAGCGCAGGGATCAAACTTGTCGGGATACCGGATTTCCCAGTTGATGCGTTTCCCGAAGCGCAGCTTTTGGATGGAAAGGTAGGACTGGATATAGGACAGTTCCCTGTCAAGGGTGGTAAAATCGGTTCCCGTATTTTCTAAGACATAGTGCATACATTGTCCCAAAAGCTTGATGGAGGACACTACATTTTGACAATCTGCGGCCAGTGCCTGCATGCGTATGGTTTCCAGCGTGTTGTACAAAAAATGGGGGTTGATCTGGCTGGAGAGCATTTTGAATTCCATTTCCTGCTGGCGGTTGATGCGTTTTTGGCGGTCAATCTGTTCCCGGTAAAATTTGGCCTCGTTTTCCGCAATTTTTTGTACGGTGGCGGTCAGGTCGGCGTATATTTCATTTAATTCGTCGTCGCCCCCAAAAAAGCGGGCGATGTTGTAATCCCCCATCCGCACCTGATGCATGGCTTCCCGCAAGGTCTGCAGCCTTTTATCGAAGGAAAAGGAAAACAGGCAGACAAAGGACAGGGGCAGCAGGGTGGCGGCGGTGAGGATAAAGAGATACGTGGCGGTGATCCGGTTGATATTGTCGTGCGCCATACCGTCCGCGACAAAAATGTAAAACCGGTTGTTGGTCCGGTAAGGGAGAAAAGTGATGATGTTGGAAAGCTGTGTTTTCCCGTCCACGTACAGGTCGCCGATATAGTGGGAATAGTCTTTGGGAAACCCTTCCGGAAAGGGGAGCATGGCCTGCGCCCACGCAGGTTTAGAAGCGTAAAAGGACGGGGTGTTGTCCACACAGGCCATGACTAGATAGTCACTGTCCAAAAGCCGGTTTTTCATATAGTTGTGGTCAATGCTGACTACAAGGAAAGCACAATGTCTGGCAAGGCTTGGTGCAAGCTGCAAAATAAGAGACAGTTCATGAACCGTATTACCCCAGCTGTCGGGCCATGGCAGGCATTGCCAGTCCCCGCGGAATTTGTTTTGGGAGGTGAGAAGCCAGGGAAAGGATTCAAAATTATCCACCTGGGTAATATAGGGGCCGGAGGGGAGGTTGGGATTGTCGGTATAAATCCGGATGGAGGAAATGGCGGCGGTGGTAGTGCGCAGGGTGGAGAGGGCGTCCTGTGCCTGCAGATAAAGCACATCGTCAGAAGAGACAGGGGTATCGGCGCCCAGCAGGGGAGGTAGATAGGAGGTTTTTGCCAGATTTTCGCAGGAACTGTACAGGGAGGTGGTGATATCAAAAAGCGTGGAATTGATGCGCAGGGCCGCGTCCGCAATTTGCGCGTGGTAGCGTTCGGAAAGCTGTCTGCGCGCCTGCAGGACGGAAAAAAGACCGATGATAAAAAGCGGGATAAAAAAGGATAAAATACCGAGAAGCAAAAGCTGGTGCCTGATCCGCAGGCCTTTTATAGAGTTTGGAAATTTTTTCATGGGCGCCTCTTTTTTTCATAAATTTTGCAAAGGGATTGTGGATCTTTTGCCCCTGGTATCATTGTATAGCTTTGGGCGGCATCGTACAAGCAGGGCAAATGATATTTTGGCCGCTTTAGGAAAGTTCTCCAAATTTCATAGTATTTTATAGCCAAAAAGTATGGTATCATGAAACCGGTTTTTCTGGTATAAAGAAAATACGATGTAGAAGGAGGAGTAAGATTGAAAATTAAAATTTTCAATCGCGAGATTTGTGTCTGCGCGTTGCTTGCCACAAACTCGTAAGCCATGTATGGCTTTGCGCAATAAAGCAGCGCAGAAATGGAGAAAATCATGAAATTCCACAACGGTTATTGGTTATATAAGGAAGGGATCGGCTGTTTTTGTCCGCAGCAGGTTTACGAGACGCAGATTGGGGAGCAGGAGGCAGTGCTGTGTGCGCCTACCAAACAGATCCGGGGAAGGGGGGATACGCTGGACGGCGTCAATCTTACCCTGCGCATCAGTGCGCCGGTGGAGGGCGTCCTTCGGGTACAGGCCTTCCACCATAAAGGCGTTTTGCAAAAAGCACCGTCCTTTGCGCTGCAGCTTTCGGGGATCAACCCGCAGATTACAAAGCAGGACGGGCTCCTTACCGTAAAAAGCGGGAATTTGTCCCTTGTGATTGACATGGGACAGTTTTCCATGCGCTTTTTCCATGACGGGAAATTTTTGACCAAAAGCGGCGCAAAGGATCTGGCTTATCTGAAAGAAGACTGGAAGGGGCATGCCTATGACAGGGGCGGCAACGCTTATATGTGCCAGCAGCTGGGGCTGTCCGTGGACGAACTCATTTACGGCATGGGTGAGCGGTTTACGCCTTTTGTGAAAAACGGGCAGACCGTGTCCATCTGGAATGAGGACGGGGGAACCAGTACGGAACAGTCTTATAAAAATATTCCGTTTTATTTGTCCAGCCGGGGATACGGCGTGTTTGTAAACCACCCTGAGCGGGTGGAGTTCGAGGTGGCCACGGAACAGGTGAGCAAGGTGGGCTTTAGTGTGCCCGGGGAAAGCCTGGACTACTTTTTCATCGACGGCCCTTCCCTCAAGGAGGTACTGGTGCGTTACACCGATCTGACGGGAAAGCCGTCCCTGCCCCCCCAGTGGACCTTCGGCCTCTGGCTGTCCACCTCCTTTACGACGGATTACAGCGAAAAGACGGTCATGGGCTTTATCGACGGTATGCTGGAGAGGAAAATCCCGCTTTCCGTGTTCCATTTTGACTGCTTTTGGATGAAGGGTTTGCATTGGATGGATTTTACCTGGGACAAGAGCGTCTTTCCGGATCCTGCCGGGATGCTGCGCAGGATCAAGGAAAAGGGCATTAAGATCTGTGTGTGGATCAATTCCTATGTGGGGCAGGAGTCGGCGGTGTTCGACGAGGGCGTAGAGAAGGGATACTTTTTAAAACGGCCAAACGGCGACGTGTGGCAGTGGGATATGTGGCAGTCCGGCCTTGCCATCGTGGATTTCACCAATCCGGCCGCCTGCCGCTGGTATCAGGAAAAGCTGGAGACGCTTTTGGACATGGGCGTGGACTGCTTCAAGACGGATTTTGGCGAGCGGATTCCCACGGATGTGGTATATTACGACGGGTCCGATCCGGTAAAAATGCATAATTTCTATACCTATCTATACAATAAGACGGTGTATGAGGTTTTGGAGAAAAAACGCGGAAAACAGGAGGCGGTTTTGTTTGCCCGGTCCGCCACGGCAGGGGGACAGAAGTTTCCGGTACACTGGGGCGGCGACTGCTGGTCCGATTATGAATCCATGGAGGAGAGCCTGCGGGGCGGCCTGTCTTTGACCAGCAGCGGATTTGGCTTTTGGAGCCATGACATCGGCGGCTTCGAGAGTACCTCCACGCCGGATGTGTATAAGCGCTGGGCAGCCTTTGGCCTGCTCTCCACCCACAGCCGCCTGCATGGCAGCAGTTCCTACCGGGTACCGTGGCTCTACGGCGAGGACGCGGCAGATGTGGTGCGGTTTTTTACCAAATTAAAGCTGGAACTTTTGCCATATCTCTACAGTGCGGCAGTAGAGACCTCCCGTACCGGGATACCGATGATGCGCAGCATGATCGTGGAGTTTGACCAGGATTATAATTGCCGGTATCTGGACAAACAATACATGCTGGGGGACAGTCTTTTGGTTGCGCCGGTTTTCAATGAGGAGGGGGAAGCCCACTATTATCTGCCGGCCGGAATCTGGGTAAACTATCTGACCGGGGAGACTGTGCAGGGCGGCGTGTGGAGACAGGAGCATCACGGCTATTGCTCCATACCTCTCTGGGTACGGCAGAACAGCGTGATCGCTACGGGGATCCGGTACGAAAATGCGGACTATGGTTTCAGGGCCAATATGGAATGGAAGGTTTTTGCGCTGGAGGGCCGCGCCGGGGCCTGTGTCTATCAGGCAAACGCTGTATTGGCCGAGGCAGTGTTTGAGAAAGCGGACGGTAAGGTGCATGGCCGTGTGACCGGCGGCGCGGGCTGCAGGGTAAGGTTTGTCAATTGCAGGCTTGACAGTGTGGAAGGCGCAGCGGTAGAATGGCAGGGACAGGATACCGTGGTTTTGCTGGAAACGGACGAAGTAGAATTTTGCGGGGTATGCATGGCATAACCGAACCGGCAGCCGCCTTGTAAGGCGGTGTCCATGTGGAATGGCCGTGAATCCCTGCAGGCAGCGAGGCAAACAGCCGCACTTGTGCGGCTGTTTGGCGACTGTGGCAAGGGGCATACCCGGCTGCAGGCTTCGTGTACGTTGCGTATTGGCGGACAAATCCTGCAGGGAGGTTGGTATATGGATAAAATCGAATTGGCAAAGGAGATGCTCTGCTTTATTGAAAAAAGCCCCACCGCGTTCCATGCGGTAGCGAATGTGGAAAAAAGTTTGTTGGAGCAGGGATTTGAAAAGCTGGAAGGCCTGAAGGATCAAAAACTGCGGCCCGGCGGCCGGTATTACACGACGCAGAACGGTTCTGCCCTAATTGCAGTGCAGATTCCGGCGGAAGGGGCGCAGGGACTGCGTATGGTAGCCAGCCACAGCGATTCCCCGTGTTTTAAGGTGAAAGAGTCGCCGGAGATTTGTCTGGAGGGAAGCTATGTCAAGCTGAACACGGAAAAGTACGGCGGCATGCTGCTCAATACCTGGCTGGACCGCCCGCTTTCCGTGGCGGGCCGGGTGTTTGTGAAGGACAAAGAGACGGGGCTGCCTGTACAAAGGCTGGTGAACTTTGCGAAGGATTTGCTGATCATTCCCAATGTGGCAATACATTTTAACCGGGAGGCCAACGAGGGAATGAAGCTGAACCCACAGGTGGATCTGCTGCCCCTGTTTGCACAGGACAAAGAAACGACGCTTTTGGGGCTGTGCGCCACGCAGCTGGGGGTTTGCAGGGAGGACATACTGGGAAGCGACCTGTATGTCTACAACCGGGATAAGGGGCGCATTATGGGGGCGGACGACGCGTTTATCGGTTCCCCGCGGCTGGACGACCTGCAGTGTGCGTATGCCACCCTACAGGGATTTTTACAGGCAAAGCCCAGAAGCTTTATCGCGGTCTATGCGTTGTTTGACAACGAGGAGGTGGGAAGCTCCACCAGACAGGGGGCCAATTCCACGCTGCTTGCGGATGTGCTGGATATTGTGACCTGCGGACTGGGATTGTGCGCTTCGCCGCTGGAGAAGAGGATTTTTTTGCAGAACAGCTTTTTGCTTTCTGCGGATAACGGGCATGCGGTGCATCCCAACCATCCGGAAAAGAGCGACCCCACCAACCGTCCGGTCTTAAACGGCGGTGTGGTGCTGAAATTTCAGGGAAGCCAGAAATATACCACCGACGGCTATACGGCGGCCATGGTGCGCAGCATTTGTAAAGAACATGGAATTGCGGTGCAGGATTTTGCCAACCGGGCGGATATTCCCGGGGGCTCTACGCTGGGAAACATTTCCACTGCCCATGTCTCCGTTCCTTCCGCAGATATCGGGCTTGCGCAGCTGGCCATGCATTCCGCTTTCGAGACGGGCGGCGTGGGGGACACACAGGCGATGACGGACTTGATCCGGTGGTTTATGGTGTGAAGCGTAAGCAAGGCGGGAAAGCCTGAAAATGGCTTTCCCGCCTATTTTTAAATGGATTACTCCACATCCTGCAACGCGGCGAAATCTTCCTCGCCGGTGCGGATTTTGACCACCCTGCCGACGGGATAGACAAAGATTTTGCCGTCGCCGATATGGCCGGTGTAGAGGGTTTTCTTTGCGGTTTCGATGACGGTGTCCACAGGAATATTGCTGACCACCACCTCAATTTTTACCTTGGGCAGGAGGGTGGCGTCCATTTCCACGCCGCGGTACATTTCGCCGGAGCCCTTTTGGATGCCGCAGCCCATCACCTGTGTGACGGTCATGCCGGTGACGCCAAGGTCGTTCATGGCTTTTTTGATCCGGTCATACCGGGAAAGCTTGGTGATAATCACAATCTTATGAATACCGGTATCCGTATCGGAAACGGTTTTGACAACCGAAACGGCGGCGCTTTTTTGGATTTCGGAAGCTTTTGCATAATCCGGTGTGCCGAGGTTGGTGTTTTCGTTTACCTCCATGGTCATGGTGTTGGAGATATCCAGAATGGAAAAACCGGCATAGGCGGAGGCCAGTCCGTGTTCGGTGGCATCCAGCCCGAGGATTTCCTCTTCCTCACTCACGCGCAGGCCGACGCATACTTTGATGATGAGAAAGGCTGCGGTGATGGTGACGGCGGTCCAGGCGGCCACGCTGACAAAGCCCAGCAGCTGCAGGCCCAGCTGGCGAAAGCCGCCGCCGTAGAAAAGGCCGGTGATAGTGTCGTTTCCGGGGGCAGCAGTGGTGGCGAACAGGCCGGTGGCGATGGTGCCCCAGATTCCGTTGAGGCAGTGTACGGCTACCGCACCCACAGGGTCATCAATGTGAAGCCTATAGTCCAGCAGCCATACGCCGAATACGACCAAGACACCGGCCACCGCACCGATGATGCTGGCGCCCAGAACATCCGTCACGTCGCAGGGAGCCGTAATGGCCACCAGCCCTGCCAGGGATGCGTTTAGGCACATGGAGACATCGGGTTTGCCGAATTTGAGCCAGGTAAAGACCATGCATACGACGGTGGCGATGGCGGGGGCTACCGTGGTGGTGACGAAAACGGAGCCCAGCTGTTCCACGCTTGTGCATGCCGCGCCGTTAAAGCCATACCAGCCAAGCCAGAGGATAAACACGCCCAGACAGCCGATGGGAAGGTTGTGGCCGGGAAAAGCGTTGACCTTTGTGATTTTGCCGTCTTTGTCTTTTTCGAATTTCCCGATGCGCGGTCCCAGAAGCTTTGCGCCGATCAAGGCGCTGATGCCGCCCACCATGTGGATGGCGCAGGAACCGGCAAAATCATGGAAGCCAAGCTGGGCGAGCCAGCCGCCGCCCCAGATCCAGTGGGCCTCAATGGGGTAGATCAGGGCGGAGATTATTGCAGAGTAGATGCAGTAGGAAAGGAATTTAGTCCGTTCCGCCATGGCGCCGGAGACGATGGTCGCCGTGGTTGCGCAAAATACCAGGTTGAAAACAAAATTGGACCAGTCAAAGCTTTCATAAGCGGTGAAAATATCCAGACCCGGCTTTCCGATCAGGCCGACCATATCCTCGCCGAGAAAGAGGCCGAAACCGATCAGGATAAACACTACGGTACCGATACAAAAGTCCATCAGGTTTTTCATCAGGATGTTTCCTGCGTTTTTGGCTCTGGTAAAGCCCGTTTCCACCATGGCAAATCCGGCCTGCATCCAGAATACCAGGGCGGCGCCGATTAAAAACCAGACGCCGAATACTTCGCCGCTGATTGCGGCCCTTAATTCTTCAGTCATCATTTACTCCATTTCTGCGCTGCTTCGTTGCGCAAAGCCACATGGCTTACGGGTTTGTGTGAAGCCATGTATGGCTTTGCAGCGCGCAGACACAATCCCGCGATTGAATATTTTAATCTTCAATCTTTGCTCCTCATTGAAAAAAGACGCGTCCCCATAGGAGGCGCGCCTTTGCGTTGTGTTTTGCAACAGCCCTTTTTTATCCGGACTGTTGCGTTATATTAAAGTATGCCGACAGCCAAGGGAGAGATTATACAGGGTAATGGCTGTCGAAACATGCTTTACAGAGTGGTAAATCCCCGGTCATCCCCTGAAAATCTTCGATCTTTAGATAACCGAGGGAATCCGCGCCGATGTGGGAGCGGATTTTTTCGGGCGTGTGGGACGAAGCGATCAGCTGGCTGTTGCTTGGGACGTCCGTTCCGTAATAGCAGGGGTATAAAAAGGGTGGGGAACTGATACGGACATGAACCTGTATGGCTCCTGCCTTTTTGAGCATACCCACCAATCCTGCCATGGTGGTGCCACGCACGATGGAGTCGTCCACCAAAACCAGCCGTTTGCCGTAAACGACACTTTCCAGCACACTCAGTTTTACATGTACTGCCGATTCCCGCTCTTTCTGGTTCGGCTTGATAAAGGTTCTTCCCACATAGCTGTTTTTGTGGAAAGCAAGGGCAAAGGGCAGCCCCGATTGTTGTGCATAACCGACAGCGGCCGCGAGTCCGGAATCCGGCACCCCGCTGATCAGGTCGGCGTCTGCCGGATAGGAAGCCGCCAGGGCCATTCCGGCCCGTACCCTTGCGTCATATACCGAAATGCCGTCCAGCGTGGAATCCAGCCGGGCGAAATAAATGTATTCAAAAATGCAGTGTGCGTGTTTGCCGCTACAGAGCCTCCGGTCCGTGCGGACGCCGTCCTTTGTGATGGTGACGATCTCGCCGGGGAGAATGTCCCGGACAAAGGATGCGCCGGTGGCGGTGAGGGCACAGCTTTCGGAAGCCAGTATATAGGCGTCGCCTTGTTTTCCCAGACAAAGGGGCTTTAGGCCAAGGGGATCCCGTACGCCCACCAGCTTGCGGGGGCTCATGACCACCAGCGCGTAGCCGCCTTTGAGTTTGCGGGCGGTTTCCACAATGGCATCCTCCACGCAAAAGGTGTGGGTGCGCGCTTTTGCGATATGGCAGGCGATGACCTCCGAATCCGTATCGGAACAAAAGACAGAGCCCTGTGCCGCCAGTTCTTTTCGCAGGCTGTCCGCGTTGGTGATATTGCCGTTGTGGGCCAGGGCCAGCGTACCCTTTAAATAGTTCAATACAAGGGGCTGCGCGTTCTCTACGGTGCTGGCCCCGGCCGTGGAATAGCGCACATGGCCGATGCCGATGTTTCCCTGCAGCCGGTTCAAAACGCTGGGAGAAAAAACCTCGCTTACCAGCCCCATATCCTTATGCCAGGCGATATTGCCCCGGGGGCCGTCGGTGTCGCAGACGGCAATGCCGCAGGATTCCTGCCCCCGGTGCTGCAGGGCGCACAGCCCATAGTAGAGGGAGGGGGCGGCTGTCTGGGCGGGAGGACAGTATATGCCGAATACACCGCATTTTTCTTTGACGGAATCCATGTTTATTCGATCCTTCCTTTATGGAGCAGTGCCGGTTCAAATCGAAAACAGCAGCTGTTCGTAGTTGGGATACGGAAGATAATCGTCAGGCAGATAGCTTTCCGCACAATCTGCGGTCTGCCGGATGGCGGCCATGTCGGCAAGAATGGTTCCATGGTAAAACTCGGCCGCTTCCTGCATGTTTTGCATGCCCTCCGCCTTTTGGGTGTCGGCCTCCAGCGTTTCCTCCGCAAGGTAAATGGTTTCGTAGTAGTCGGAAAGTTTGGTCAAAAGCCTGCAGGCAGCGGTACAGGGCAGCTGCGAAAGAACCGATTTGCGGCTTTCGATGGAATTGGAAATCTCATCGGTGTAGGCCATCAGGGCGGGAAGGAAATCGCGCCGGATCATGTCCTGCAGGGTCTTTGCTTCAATGTGCAGCGTCTTGCAGTAGTTTTCCAGAAGGATTTCGTAGCGGGAGAAAATCTCCGTCTTGGTGAAAATGTGGTGTCTGGTAAACAACTCCACATTTTTGCCGGCGATAAAGCAGGGCAGTGCCTCCGGCGTGGATTTT
>CARDPF010000001.1:18666-29321 GCA_948960675.1 uncultured Eisenbergiella sp. | reverse complement strand
ATTCCACTGTTTTACATGCCACCATGCGCATGCTGTACCCAGTACAGCTTTGGATGCGCCTGCCCGGTAAGAGGGCTGCCCCACCGCCAAATTCCCATCCCCAGCCTACCGGCACGTTGCCAGGGCCCATACCTAAACGAAATGACATTGTTGTCTGAACTGGTACACTGCGGGTATCAATTTTGGAAGATATGTTGACGGATCTTGAATATGATTGTATTATTACAGTGGTATAGTTATACGGATTACGGAGGATAAAGATGAAAAAAGTGTGGATTGTTGCGTGTCTGGCGGTAATGTGTGCCGCAGGGTGTGGGCAGACTGCCGAAAAGCAGGTGGAATCGCTGGTGGTCAATGAGACTTGGATTGTGGAGGAAGTGCCGGGGGGCAAAACAGCAGAGACACCGGCTGTTAAAGTGGAAGAAGAAACGGAGGATCAAAAGGCAGGCGAATCCGGGATCTTGGAAGAGGATACAAAAGAGATGGAAACGATTGAGATCAAAGGGGATTTGTATTTTTTGGTGATGGATGAGGCGGACTTAAGGGCGGTGGGAACCGCAAAATACGGCCTGGATCAAAAGTATATGCTGCAGGCGGATATTAGCATGTCACAGGAGTGGATTCCGGTGGGCACAAAGGAAAACCCGTTTACCGGGGTTTTTAACGGCAACGGATATACAATAGAAGGGCTGCGGATTCCGGAGGGGGAGGCGGCAGGGCTTTTTGGCTATGCCAAAGGGGCAAAGATTTATAATGTCACGCTACAGGATGCGCAGGCAAAAACAGTGGACGGGTCCGCAGGGCCTTTGACGGCAGTCTGCGGGATGCAGGAGGAATGCGAGATCTTTGACAATGAAATTTTACCGTGACTTGTGCAGGCAGCGGCCGGATTGACCAAGGGAAAGGACAGGCTGAAAAATTGTATATCTATAATTGAAGTTGAAAAAAATAATTTAGCTATTACGGATATTAATGAAAGCGCGGCAAGATATATGGTAAAGTTTTTCTGGGTCTTTGACATAATGTACCTCTGGTTATTAGCCTAACGGTAAAGAATTGGCTTACAAGCCATCTTTACCGTTAGGCTATATTGCGAGTATAACAAATTGGACAAAAAGCGCCATAAATTGTCTGGTGAATTTATCAGCCCTGCAGGGTTAGGATGGTGTCAAAGCGGTTTTATCATCCGGCGCTGATGTACCTTTATCCACCAACAGGACGGAGCAATCATACAGGAGGGCGCGGGCTATTTCAATTCTTTGTTTTTGGCCGCCGGAAACATTTTCTCCTTCCTCCGCAAGGACAAAATCCAAGCCTTTTTGGGCAGCAAGGTCGGAGAGACTGGATTTGTCAATGGCTTCCTGCCGCTTTTCTGCGGAAAAATCGGCTCCGAGGGTCAGGTTATACCATGGGTTCCGGTTATCATGGGTTTTTCTCCTATCGGCTGGCTTTGGCAGCCATGCCAATTATTTTGTATGGATAAATGAATCAGACAGTTTAGTACTGTCATACATGATCTTTTGACTCTGCTATCTCAGGTAATGTAGTTAAGTAAAAAAATGGATAATAACCAAACAAACAATGCCAGCGTCTTTTTTTATGCGCAAATAGCTAAAAACCGTTCCATACAATAGGAAAACCAATGTGATTTGGATGGTATTTGCAGTTGAGATAAGATGCATCAATCCAAATCCGGCGGCACATAGCAAGCCGGTGGATAGCTTAGAGAATCCGATATCCTGTAAGGTAGAAAGAATATAACCGCGCCATACTAGTTCTTCCGAAAGGGCTACAAGCCAACAATGAAAAAAACTGAAAAGGGAAGGGTTACTTGGAAAAAGTATCCTACGGTTGAGAAATACCCAAAGCATTCCAATGATAAAACCATCAAGCATTTGGAAAGGAATGTCGCGGATACGTATTCCGTAATGGGGAAATCCGTTGCCACTTTTATAAATGAAAAATAAAGTACTTAAAATGTAAAAGATATTAAAAATGTCTTGATAATTCTGCTTCCATGTGATATTTATCAGCGTAGTGGAAAAAAAGAATTTGGCTATTATGGATATTAAAATAAATGTAATGAGATACCATATAAAATCTTTTTTCGTTTTTGGCATAATAAGATCCTTGTTTATGGTTCAATGCGGCGTTTCATATATTTATTGTAACATGTGCCAATAAAAAATCCATACCAAAACCGGATCCCATAATGGATCCGGTTTTGGTATGCAGCTTGTAACCTTCCCGAGTTTTAGTCCAATGTTTCCTGATAATTTCGCTGATAGTACCTTTTTAGGATTGCCAGGGAGGCTTCTTTTTTCGTTAATTTCAGGATGTGATAAGCCCGTAAATATTGGGGTTTGCTTTCCCCTTTGCTTTTCCCTTTCATTTCTTCTGCATAGGCTTTTTGTTCTATCAGAAAGCCCAAAAACCCTGCCCTATTGGCGTCCAACTCAAGAAGGATTCCGTTTTCACAACATGAGATTACTTTGTCAAAATCCCCGCATCCTTCATAATCCATGCTTAAATTTCTGTATAAAATAGAAGCGCCGGCATAATGGTGTTTTAGGCTAAACCGGCTCTTTTGGTAGCCTGCCAGAACCTTTTCCCGGAGAAAGATAGCCTTTTCATATTGTTTGAGTTGATAGTGGCATATTGCAATGGAATTTACAAGAAAGGTCTCGGTCCTTCCCAGCGTAATTTTGTCAAGCTGTTCCCAAGGAAGGTTTCTTCTTGTGATTTGAAAAGCTTCTGTGTAAAGGGAAATGGCTTCCGGCAGTGTGATAGTGTGGTTAGTTTCTGCAAACATTGTATCCGTATATTTTATGTATTGCCGGTTTTCATTATATTGTATGGATAGCTTGGGGCGTAGCTGCATATAAAGGGATTTTGCCTGCGTATAATTTCGAAAATGAATGGCTTTGGCAACGGCTCTTTCCAATTCCAGCAATTCAAAATCTTGTGTGACAATTCGGGTGCTGCAAATATCCCGGTCAAGGGACAATTGTTCTTTCAGTTTTTCGTAAGTTCCCGGTTTGGGATTGTATTTTCCGCACTCAATCCGGGAGATTGTTTTGGGATCCATCTCCAGCCGGTATGCAAACTCTTCCTGTGTCTGTCCAAGGAGTTTTCGTTCCTGTGAGAATAACTCGGAGATCAGATAGGCATCTGGCTGTCGGAAATTTTTCCAAAGTGCGATGGAACCGGTTTCGCAGGTCCTTTGGTATTCTGCGTAAACCTGCCGCAGGGCATCCAACTGTTTTTTCTGCTCCAGACTGTCGGCAGTCAGCCCCAAGCTGTCGTATAGTAGCACAAGACGTTCCAGAAATTGGGGTAAATGGAGCAAAAGACTGTTATCGGCCAATATTTCTTTTCCCTGCAGGCTATAGTGCAGGGCGGCATGCAGATTGTGCTACGCAAGAGCTATACTGCCCAAAACCCAGACTGCTTTGCTGTAGACATTTGCCCGGGCTTCCTCGTCCTGATAGCAATGTTCAATATAGTGCACAAGCTTTTCGGCATCCGTAACGGCGGGGGACAGTCCGGCGTCGACCTGTTCCTGCAAAAGTATCAAAACCAGAACGAGTTCCCCTTCGCCCAAGCGAAAACGGTCCGGTTCTTTCAAGTCGAAATCTGGCACGGTCTGCCGCAGGGCCTCCTCCAATAGAAAAAGGGACTGGGCGTGCGTCTGCGCCGTTTCCTGCAGGAGGACGGCGCGCATTTTGCAGATGTACTGCCAATGAAGGGGGAAACGGGCTTCCGGCAGGGTTTCGTAATGGGTCAGGGCATCCGCCATACCGGTAAAGTTTTTCTGTTCCAGATTGTTTTCGATAGATTCCCGCAAAAAGTGAATTTCATAAGTTGCCTGGCTGTATAAATAATCAAGCTTGTTGATGGATTTTCCCAGCCGCTCGACGAGCCGCTCCAGGACAAAATAATCCGGCAGGCGTTCCCCGCGTTCCAGCCGTTTGAGGACGGGCACGGAGCAAATTCCATGTACCAGTATATCAGGGGAAATTTTCTGGCGGATCCGCTCATGGTTTATCATTTTTCCGATCATTTGTTTATCCATACGGGAAACTCCTTTGTATACAGGGTAAATAAGCCGGGTTTCAACAATATTTCCCAAAACGGTATTTCTGTTAAGGCGAATCTCTTCAATGCAATCGCCATCCTCGCTGTTATCCAAACATAGCCAGATGCTTCGCACTTTCTTCGGGTTATCGTAGACACTGTGGTAAAACTCAGTTTGTTTTTGTGCGGAAATCATTCTGGCAAGATAAAACATGATTCGTCGATGTCTTGTTGCCTGCGGCGGGGTTGTTGACTTCATTATACTTAACTTACACAATAATGGCAATTGGTCTGTACCGTAAAACACGGAAATCAATTTTGCAGGAGGGGAGGGACACAGGCGGCTTCCCGGTGGCTGTCAGGGGACGCATGGACTACAGGCTTGCAAGGCTTGCGGACGGGAAATACCGCGCCGAATCATTGCTATGAGCGGCCCGGGACTGCATAATAAGGCCAGATTTAAGAAAAAATTATGTTTATTTTAGTGGAATCTTATATGGATGGGAACTTTCTTCCTAAGAAAAGCGTCTTATAATTAAAATACATGGGAAATATTTGCAGCCACCGGTTTGGACAAGTCCGGGCCAATGTGGCGCATAATTGTGGAATAGATGGGAAAAGTAGGAATAACGATAGAAGATAACGAGGTGGGAGTATGGGGAAAATGGGCAGTAATCCTGTGAAAAGCGCTGCGGTGCAGCAGTGGAAGAAAAACCTGCCGCTGTGGATTTCGGGAGCCACTGCGTCGGCTATTCTTGTCTGTGTGGCGATGTGTCTGGCTTTTCAGGAAAAGGGATGGCATATAGCGCTTATTGTGGCGTGTACCGGGATCGCACTTTTTCTGGTCGGGAAAAAGTCGGTTTGTCCGGATAGTGTGAGCAGGGAACTTTTGCGGGAAAGCGGATTAGAGGGCAGTCAAATGAAAAGTGTCCTGCATTATCAAATGGTTTGGCTGTATCTGGTTTCCGTGCCGCTGGGGGTGGCGGCCGGGCTTGTAGTCCGCCCTTTTTTACCATGGGCGTAGAGGTTATTGCAATTCAGACTATATTTTATGGCTTATTCCCGCGAGCAATGAGGAAAATAGCCATGCTTGCATGGCTATTTGACGAATGCCGCGAGGGTCAAATACCCCGTTGCTTGCAGCGGGGTATTTGATTTAACGCATAAATTCATTGTTCTCGCATTTTACGGTAATGGGCTTGTCTGAACTGTTACGGTTACTATTACAACGAATATTAAGTAACTGGCATCTTGACTTGCCTGATTGTTCATCTGCGGCGTTGTCGTCAATTGCCGTAGCCACCGCTATGACTTTTTCCTCCGCCTTGCATCTGAAACAATCATTCTGCGTCAATGTACCAGAAACTTAATTTTCTTTGTACTATATTCACGGCCCGGGAGCCGCTCATAGTAACCGGTCCGGGGCGTTATTCCGAGTTTTGCTACGCAAAACGCCCCTCCCTCTTGTATCATGTTCTCATGCCCGTGATAGTAACGTTACGGCATCCTTGCGGTTAAGTAAGGATTATGTGATTATTTACATATCTAATTCATTAGTGTATAATTTGATTGTCTGGATGAGAATATAACTGCTGTTAAACTGTGCTATACTGTATCTGTGGATAAGGGATAAATCTAAATGGATTAAAAATGCTGGGGGCAAATTATGAATGATGATAGATATGAAAGAACATTGGAAGAATTAGAACGACATGCATGTAAATGGTGGCCTCGTGAAGTTCGTGAAGAAGCACAGAAAATCAGTATTTTATATACGCTTTTAGATACACAAGAAAAGTTCATTTCTATTTTGAAATTAGCAGACAAAAACAATATTAATAAGTTATTTGAAATATTGGATGCTTCCAATTTTGCTTATAATCTCTTTTTGAAACATTTAGTTGTGTTAACTGATTTTGGAAGTGAGCCGTTACAGCGTGTTAATAAAAATTTTTCCGAGATGTTTCCAGCAGGTGTGTTTGAATATGATATAGGTACGGGAAAGAAACTTTATTCATTCACTTCACTGCCTGTCAATGGCGTGCTGAATAATAAGCGCATGAAAATTGATACAGTTGAAAATCTTAGGATGGGTAATTGTGACAAAGATTTATGTAAAGATATTATTATGCTACTCATATATGGCGCTGCAACAACAGATATAAGTACAAGGGCAATCTTGTTTAAATGTACTCCTTTTGAATATTTAGGAAATGATTTCCGAATTGATGAATTTGTTCGAAAAAACTATATTCGTGTTAGCAGCATTATTCGAGGAAAAACAGCGACTGATTTAGGCAATGTTGCACAACAGTATGTGGTTACATATCTTACAAATGCTTTAGGAAAAAATTATAATGTTAGAAGTAACGGAACAATTCCTGGTGTTACACAAAATGATGGAACTACATTAACGTCATTTGATGTTGTTGTGGATAGAAAAAATGATACTAGCCGACACAAAAAATATATTGCTATTGAAGTAACATTTCAAGAAACTACTAATAGCACAATTGAAAGAAAGGGTGGGCAGGCAAGGGATAGATTTGAGAAAATTACAAGCACAAGAAATTTTATTGCTTATATAATTGATGGAGCCGGCAATTTTTCCAGAACATCAGCGGTTAGTGTCCTGTGTGATAACAGTCATTGCACAATAGCTTATACTCCTGAAGAATTTAATCTGCTTTTGGAATTTGTTAAGGAGAAAATTGGATGATAAAATATATTGATTTGTTTGCGGGTATTGGCGGCATTCGTCTCGGTGCTGTACAGGCGTTGGAAAAAATGCAATTACATTCAAAGTGTGTTCTTTCCAGTGAAATTGATGAAAAGGCCTGTGAAACTTATGGGCTTAATTTTGGAGAAAAACCACAAGGGGATATAAAAAAAATAACAGAGATTACCCCATTTGATTTTTTGCTTGCAGGTTTTCCGTGTCAGCCCTTTTCATATGCCGGGAAAAGGCGTGGTTTCGGGGATACTCGTGGGACACTTTTTTTTGAGATTGAACGTATATTAGAAAAATACCGCCCAAAAGCATTTTTGCTTGAAAATGTCCGGGGATTACGTACGCATGATCATGGACGTACTTTTGAAACCATTATGTTAAAATTGCACAATTTGGGATATGGTACATCGGAACTGATTTTGAATAGTTCTGATTTTGGCGTACCACAAAACCGTGTCAGACTTTACATTTTAGGAATATATGGAGCAACACCTGCAATGAACCTCATGACGAATTTAGGCGCGGTGGATTCACATAAATACAAAAGTACTTATCAGCAACTTAGTATTTTCGATAATGCGCAAAAAAGGGTTTGCACCGTTGGTGAAATATTAGAACCTGTTGTACCAGAAAAATACTTTTGTTCCCCTGAATTTACGGAACAATTGCATTCCGTTATGGGAGACGATTTGTCGAAACTTCATGGATATAGACTGATAGATTACCGTGGAGGGCAGTCGCTTCATTCATGGGAACTTGGAAAAAAAGGAAGATGCACATCCTCAGAGATAGAATTTATGAATTTATTAATACAAAATCGTAGAAAGCATAATTTTGGCACACAACAGGATGGCAAAAAACTGACTTTATCGCAGATAAAAACATTCTATAAAGATGACGACATTATGGGCGTGATAACATCTTTGATAGAAAAAGGTTATTTGAAAGAAGAGGATGGCAGGTATAATCCTGTTTGTGGGAATATGTCTTTTGAAGTATTCAAGTTTTTAGATCCAGATAGTGTTTCAATTACCTTAACTTCATCGGATGCTAACCGTTTAGGGGTAGTGCAAAATAACATACCCCGCCGGATAACCCCTCGTGAGTGTGCAAGGTTACAAGGGTTTCCTGATACTTTTATTTTAAATCCTATAGATGGTTTGGCTTATAAACAACTTGGAAATTCTGTTTCAGTTCCGGTTGTTGAATTAGTGATTTATGACTTTTTGAAAAATAATATAGACGTATTGGGCTGGACTGAAAAATATCCTGTTGCTGCAAGTTAGAAAGAGGGGCAAGCAAAGAAACTATAGCAGAAATGCAAATGGTAACAGCAGTTAAAAACCGGGCAGAACAAAAAGCTGACCTAAACGAATCTTCTGGGGGTTTGTGGCATGGCCTATGTGAATTATTACGAATCTCCTTTGGGCGGTATTACGATTGCAAGTAATGGTAACGGCATTACCGGATTATGGTTTGACGGCCAAAAATATTTTGGCGCTACACTGCCGGAGCAGCGGGGGGAAAAAGCACTGCCTGTTTTTAAAGAGGCCAAAAAGTGGCTGGATATTTATTTCGGGGGCAAGGCTCCCGGCTTTACACCGCCGCTTTGCATGCAAACGACACCTTTCCGGAAAGCCGTGTGGGAGATTATGCTTACGATTCCCTTCGGGCAAACGATGACCTACGGCCAAATAGCGGATATACTTGCCAGACAAAAGGGGCTTACCGCAATGTCCCCGCGGGCTGTGGGCGGCGCGGTAGCGCATAATGCCATCTCCCTGCTCATTCCCTGCCACCGGGTGGTCGGGGCAGACGGGAGCCTGACGGGATATGCGGGCGGAATGGATAAAAAGGTATTTTTATTGCAACTGGAAAACCCTTGTCGAATCGGCGTGCCGGTAGTATAATAAATACACTGCCGCTTTCACATGCTGCAGATACAAAATTGCCTGCAGGCGCGCCGGAGGGTTTTGTCATGATTCGCTTTATCAGTGTCGCTGTCTTTGTGATCCTTTTTTTGGTTTTGAGTATTCCGCTTTTGATTGCAGAGTGGGTGGTCGGCAAGTTCAATATGGAACGCAAGGATAAAAGTTCCCTTGCCATTGTCAATTGGGCTTTTAGGGTCTGCCTGAAATTTGCCGGTACGCAGATTACCTATCTCGGGGAGGAACGTATCCCACAGGACACCGCCGTGCTTTATGTGGGCAACCACCGCAGTTACTTTGACATCCTGATGACTTATGTGCGGGTTCCGCGTCCCACGGGCTATATTGCCAAGAAAGAGATGCTGCGCTATCCGCTGTTGGTAAATTGGATGAAGAATCTCCATTGCCTTTTTCTGGACCGCAAAGACTTAAAGGCGGGGATGAAAACCATTCTGGAAGCCATTGACATGATGAAATCCGGTATATCCGTCTGCGTGTTCCCGGAAGGCACGAGAAACCGCGTGGCTGATACTTTTCTTCCTTTCCATGCCGGAAGTTTAAAGATTGCGGAAAAGGCCGGGTGTCCCATCGTTCCCATGGCCATTGTGAATGCGGGGGATATTTTTGAGGATCATTTACCCAAGATCAAAAAAACCAGGGTGATCATTGAATACGGGGAGCCGGTTTATCCGGACCGTCTGGGGAGGGAAGAGAGAAAACAACTTTCCGACCGGGTTTTGGGCGAGATAAAAGCCATGTATTTTAAAAACAAGGAACTGCTGGAACGTGTTTGAAAACCTGTAGGACAGTTTTTCAACCGTGCATTGGATCCAATGGGAAATGGGGGCGCTGTGGCGCCTCTGTTTTTTGCATTATGGGAAATTGCCGCGGCGTAAGAAATCGCTGTGAATAGGACAACCCGTTTTTTCATAGATTGGTAAAAAAGAAGCGGTGGATATACATAGATGAAAAGATGCGGAATGGGATTTTGCCTGGCGGTTCTGTTGGCGGCTATTCTGGCCACAGGCTGCGGGTTTTTGGAGGAGGAAGAAAAGAAAACCAATCTGGAATTTACGGTGGTGGATGAGGAGCGGCTACCGGATGAATTGAAAAAACTGGTGGAGGAAAAAAAGGCGGAGACGTTCAAGCTCACCTACGCGGACGGAGGATATCTGTATCTGTGCGTCGGATATGGAAAGCAGGAAACGGGTGGCTACAGCATAGCGGTGAATGAATTGTATGCGACGGAAAGCGCAATCTGCCTGGATACGAATCTGATCGGCCCAAAGGACGCAGAGGCCAAGGGGGAGAATCCTTCCTATCCTTATTTGGTGATCAAAACCCCGTTCATGGACAAAACGGTGGTGTTTGACTAGGGAATGTGGTATACTGATAAAAATATGGGGGTACAAAGGGGACAAAAGGATGATGCTCATTCAAAATTGCCGTTTGGTGGATCCGGCATCCCAAACAGACGGTTTACGCGATATTTTGATAGAGGGGGAACGGATTGCCCAGATTGGCGGGGCGGGAACGATATGTCCGCAGGCCCAAGGCAAATCCGGCTGCAGGGTGGTGGATGCGGCCGGACTTTGCGCGGTTCCGGGATTGGTGGATACACATGTGCATTTTAGGGATCCGGGGGCGCTCTACAAGGAGGATATATTTACCGGGGCAAGGGCGGCGGCGGCGGGCGGCGTGACCAGTGTGGTGCTGATGGCCAACACCACGCCGCATGTGGACAATGAAGAGACGCTGCGGTACGTAACGGAAAAGGGGAGACAGACGGGAATCCATGTTTATACCTGCGCCAACGTGACAAAGGATATGGCAGGGAAGCGGCTGACAGATATGGAAGGCCTGTTCAGACAGGGCGCCGTGGGGTTTACGGATGACGGGAAACCGCTTTTGGACAGACA
>CARDPF010000001.1:0-18656 GCA_948960675.1 uncultured Eisenbergiella sp. | reverse complement strand
GGAGGCTATGCGGGAGGCAAAAAGGCTGGATGCGCCCATCAGCTTCCACGAGGAAGACCCGGCTTTTATCAGCGAAAACGGCATTAACGCCGGAAAAGCGGCACGGCATTTCGGGATCGGCGGATCGGACCGGCAGGCGGAGATATCCATGGTACAAAGGGATCTTTTGCTGGCCATGGAGACCGGCGCGGAAATTGTGATACAGCATATCAGCACCAAGGAGGCCGTGGAACTGGTGCGGCAGGCGAAAAGGAAAGGGGTGCGTGTGCATGCGGAGGCGACGCCCCACCATTTTTCCCTGACGCAGGATGCTGCCATCCGGTTTGGGACGATGGCAAAGATGAATCCCCCCCTTCGGGAGGAGGAGGACAGGCTTGCCATCGTGGAAGGTTTGCAGGACGGGACGGTGGATCTGATTGCCACGGATCACGCCCCCCATGGCAGGGAAGAAAAAGCCCGCAGTATTACGGAGGCGCCCAGCGGAATCATTGGTTTGGAGACCTCCCTTTCGCTGGGGTTGATGTATTTGGTGGAGACAGGGAAACTGACTTTGCTTAAGCTGCTTTTGTGCATGTGCAAAAACCCTGCGGCGCTTTACGGGCTGGACGCCGGTTATCTGGCGCAGGGGGGTCCTGCGGATCTGGTCCTTTTGGATGAGGGACAGGAGTGGACGCCGACAGCGTTTGTGTCCAAATCGCAGAATTCCCCGTTTTTGGGACAAACCCTCAGGGGCAGGGTGAAAATGACGGTCTGTGGGGGAAGGGTGGTCTATGAGGATCAGAAGGATTGATCAGGAAAGGGAGGCAGCGCTCCGGTTGGTGTGGGAAGTGTTTTTGCAGTATGAGGCTCCGATCTATCCGCAGGAGGGAATCGAGTCCTTCCGGAGCTTTTTGGGGGATCGTAAAACCTTGGATACCCTGGAGTTTTTCGGCGCATTTTGCGGGGGGCAGTTGCGGGGCGTGCTGGCGGCCAGCGATCATTGCAGCCATATTTGCCTGCTGTTTGTGGATGCCCGGTATCACCGGCAGGGCATCGGGAAAAGCCTGTGGCAGTATATGCGGGAACGGGGTACAGGCAGGTGTGTCACGGTCAACGCTTCTCCTTACGGGGTTGCCTTTTACCGTAAGATGGGATTTCGCGATACCAGCACGCAGCAGTGCAGGGACGGGATCCGGTATACCCCTATGCAATATGAAAGGTGGTCTGTGGAACCTTATCAAAAAGCATTGCCGTGACGGTTTGGTCCTACTCTGAACCGTTGTGCGTCCGACGGGTTGGCATGGGAATTTTATAAACGGCGGTTGCCGTAGGGCGATCCCCATACACTTAGGTGTGCCGCGACTTACTGCGGGGGATTGGCTTGTAAAAGCAGCCGCAGAAATGGGGATGGATATATGGCACAAAAGAAAAAGGAAGCTGCCCGTGTGATGGGGCAGAAACAACTGGCGGCAGGTATTTTCGACCTGCTTTTGCAGACAAAACTTGCGGGGCAGGCATGCTGCGGGCAGTTTGTGGCGGTGTATCCCAAGGATAAAAGCATGCTGCTGCCCCGGCCGATCAGCATCTGTGAGACGGATAGAAAGGCAGGCACACTTCGCCTGGTTTATCGTGTCTCGGGCAGCGGCACGGCCGAATTTTCCGGCCTGCGGGAAGGGGACAGCGTGGATATCCTGGGGATTTTGGGGAACGGTTTTCCGGTTCAAAAAGCGGTTTCCGGCATGACGGCGCTTTTGCTGGGCGGCGGTATCGGTGTGCCGCCGATTTTACAGCTGGCAAAGGAAATCGGTTGCGCGAAAAACGTGGTCGTGGGATACCGGGACGCACAGTGCTTTTTAAAGGAAGACTTTGAGGCTGCCGTGGGGGGCCGTGACAAAGCAAATGGGGAAATGGGCGGCGTTTATGTGGCGACAGAGGACGGAAGCGCAGGGACAAAGGGGAACGTCATGGATGCGATTGGGGCAAACGGCCTGAAAGCGGATATTGTGTATGCCTGCGGGCCGATGCCCATGCTGCGGGCGGTGAAACAGTATGCGCAGCGGGAGAACATCCCGGCCTATATTTCCCTGGAGGAGCGGATGGCATGCGGCGTGGGGGCCTGTCTGGGGTGTGTGTGTAAGACAACACAGGTACATCACCATACCCATGTCCGCAATGCGAGGATTTGTACGGACGGACCGGTTTTTGAGGCACGGGAGGTGGACATCTGATGAATACAAGCGTAAAAATAGCAGGCGTGGAGTTGAAAAACCCGGTGATGACCGGCTCCGGCACTTTCGGCTCCGGCATGGAATACGGGGAATTCGTGGATTTAAACCGCCTCGGGGCCGTGGTGACAAAGGGCGTTTCGAATGTGCCCTGGCCGGGGAACCCCACGCCCCGGGTGGCGGAGGTGTACGGCGGGATGCTCAACGCCATCGGCCTGCAAAATCCGGGCGTCGACGTTTTTATCGAGAGGGATTTGGCTTTTTTAAAGCAGTTTGATACGAAGGTGATTGTAAATATTTGCGGGAAAACGGTGGAGGATTATTTGGAGGTTGCCGAAAAGCTTGCGGATACGGGGGTGGATTTGCTGGAGGTCAACGTTTCCTGTCCCAATGTGAAGGAGGGGGCGATTGCGTTCGGGCAGAAGGCAGAGGCATTATATGATATTACGTCCCGGATCAAGGCGGTGGCAAAACAGCCCATTATCATGAAGCTCAGTCCCAATGTGACCGATATTACGGAGATGGCCCGGGCCGCCGAAAGTGCGGGCGCGGATGCGGTTTCCCTGATCAATACCCTGACGGGGGTGAAGATTGATATAGAGAAAAGACGGTTTGTGCTTGCCAACAAAACCGGGGGCATGTCCGGTCCGGCGATCAAGCCCGTTGCGGTCCGCATGGTGTGGCAGTGTGCGAATGCGGTAAAAATCCCCATTATCGGCATGGGGGGCATTGCCACGGCGCAGGACGCCATTGAGTTTTTGATGGCGGGGGCCACGGCGGTTGCGGTGGGAGCGATGAATTTTGTGAACCCTTATGCCACGGTGGAGGTTATAGAGGGAATTGGGGAGTTTTTACAAAAGCACGGCATTGACGATATCCATGAGATTATCGGCTGTGTAAAGTGAGCCGCCATGGGATTTTTTGGGGGGACTGGCAATGATAACGGTTTCCATCTGTGAGGACGAAGGCTATTTTATCTCCAAGTTGGAAAAGCTGGTGGACGAGTATTGTAGTGTAAACGGAATTTGTGCATCTGTCCAAACATTTACAGACGGTGAAGGGCTGTTGGCATCCGGTCAGGCGTCCGATATTATTCTGATGGATATTAAGCTTCCGGGCGCCGACGGTATGGAAATTGTGCGATGTCTGCGGGAGCACGGCGGTGACAGTCAGGTGATTTTTATCACCGCGTATTCAAAGTATGTGTTTGGGGCATTTGATTTGGACGCCGTCCATTATATTCTCAAACCGGTGTCGGCCCAGAAATTTTTTGGGGCAATGGACAGGGCGGTAAAGCGTATACTGTCTGACAAAGAAAAGGCGCTTCTGATTACGGGCCAAGGCAGGATGTCCAAAATAGCGTTCAAAGATATTCTTTACTGTGAGGCGATGGACCATCAAATCACAGTCCATACACCGACGGGGCAAACGCAGTTTTTCGGAACGCTGGATGCCGTACAGGAAAAGCTGGACGGACGTTTTTTCCGCTGTCATAGAAGTTATATTGTCAATATGGATTGCGTGACGGACAAGCAGCAGGGGGTGGCAGTTGTGACCGGTGGGGACAGGGTTTTGGTTGCCCGTAGGAAGCAACGGGAATTTACGCAAAAGCTATTGGAGTCTTGCAGGAAAGGGATGATATGATGCCGTCACGGCTACTTTTTTGTGCATGGTGTGTGCTGGAAAACAGTTTGGTGCATTATTGTATTTACGGTTTTTTGCGTTGCATCACGCAGAAAAAAGAAGGGCGGTATGTTCCGGCATGGCTTATGATTAACGCCGTATTTACGTTTCTTACGGCTTATTATCAGCTGCCCGGAACATTTTTCATGGATGTTTTGGTATTGCTTGTGTTCGCAAATGCGGTGTTTGGGATACGGGGATTGGATCTTATTGCGCCGGTGGTAATTGTTTTTACTTTCTATACATGCAGGGAAGGCTACTGTGTGTTTATTCTGTCGTGGCTGGCTTCCGATTTTCATTCTCCTACAGGAGGATGGCTGGAGCAGATGCTGGTTCCGGTGACGCTGGATGTTTTGTTTTTGGGGATATTGCGGATCATCAACAAAAGGTATTCCTGTGCGTTTCGCGAATCCGTTTCATCCAGTCTGCATGTTCTTGTGCTGCCATGTGTGATCATAAGTTTGGCGATCCGGTATGGATTGCATTTGGATAGCCGCCATTTTGGACGGCAGTTTTCTTCTTTTGACAGCAAAGCCAGAATTACCGTGTTACTGACAATGCTGGGAGCGGGCGTGATTGCTTTTGTGATGGTCGGGGCATTTTGCAAAATCGCCCGGCTTTCAAGGCAGGAAACCGTGGCGGTTTTGCTGCAGGGACGTCTGCAGGCACAGGAGGCTTATATAGAGGAAGCGCGAAAGCAGAAGGAACGCGTTTCCTCTTTTCGGCATGATATGGACAATCATTTGTTGATAATAGCCGGGCTGCTTCGTGATAAGCGGTACATGCAGGCGCAGGAGTACGCCCAAAAGCTGCACACCGGCTGTAGGGCATTGGATATGGCTATGGATACGGGGCGGCCGGTTCTTGATGTTTTGCTCCGGGAAAAAGAAAGCCATGCAAAGCAAAACCACATCACGGTATCGCAGGATGTGGCAATTCCGGAAAACTTTGGGATAGATGATATGGATTTGTGCGTACTTTTTTCTAATATTCTGGACAATGCCGTCACGGCGTGCAAAAAAGAGACACGGGAAGAGCGCCATATATTTTTGTCTGCAAAGGTGAGGGCAAAGTTTTTGGGTGTATGTTTATTTCGATATACCTATTGTAGGCATATGGGACAATTTTTTTGACGGAGGTTTAAAATCATGGCTATGCAAATCGGTTCCGGTTATTTACATTCGTTTTCCAAAACAACATACAGCCGGGCGGTCCAAAAGCCTGTGCCGTCTGCCGGGGGGCAGGGGGAACAGGCGGAACAGGCGGATAGGGTGGCGGAATTGCGGACCAGACAGCAACAGCTGCAAAACCAAATCCTTTTGCTCAGGGCAGGCACCGACAGCGCGGCGGCTACTGCTGAAATGCAAAAGGCGGCAGAGACGGAATTGGAAGAAATTACGCAAAAATTGCGTGCCGCAAAGGGCAGTGGGGTGTAGGCTGCGGGACAAAAAAAGCCAAGGATCCCGCTGCCCGTAAGAATAAAGCAGTTTGGATTCATAAAATGCCTTCCTGCGGCATACGCTGTACTGACAGTATCCGCAGGGAGGTTTTTTATGGACTTAATACAGAAAAATATACATATGGACAGGATAAAATGCAAAGCATCCACACAGGTGACCATTGAGGATGACATCAATATCACGGACGCAAAGCCGGACGTATACCAGCTGGTGACGGAGCAGGGGAGCGTGGACATTGAGGAAGTGCGGGCGGTGGAAGATCATGTGCATGTAAAGGGGGTACTGAAATTTCAGGTACTCTATCTTTCGGATGAGGAAGTACACCATCCTGCCTGCATGGAGGGGGAACTGTCCTTTGAGGAACAGGTTTTTATGGACGGCGTGGGGGCCAACGACAGTGTGACGGTAAAGACGGCGCTGGAGGATTTGAGCGTGGGAATGATCAATTCCCGGAAGCTGTCCGTGCAGGCGCTTGTGGATTTGCAACTGTCCGTGGAGGTGCTGCAGGATATGCAGGCCGCAGTGGGACTGGACGGCGAAGAAGCGGTGGAAATGCAGAAAAAGACGATGCAGGCGCTGAACCTGTGTATTTCCAAAAAAGATATTTTCCGCGTCCGGGAGGAAGTGGAACTGCCCAACGGTATGCCCAATATTTTCAGCCTCCTGTGGCAGTGCTGCCAACTCAAAGACATTTCCTTCCGCATTATGGACGAAAAGCTTTCGCTGCAGGGTGAGATTTCCCTTTTCTTTGTATATGAAGGGGAGGGGGAAGAACGGGCCGTTATGTGGTATGAGACGTCCATCCCGGTGAGCGGTACGGTGGAATGCCAGGGCATGCGGGAAGGAATGCTGGAGGACATCCGCTGCAGTATCGGACATAAGGAAATCGAGGTGAAGTCCGATAGCGACGGGGAGGAACGCAAGATATCCTTGGAGCTGGTTTTGGATTTGGATATGAAGCTATACGAGGAGGAACAGGTGGAAATGATTGCCGACCTGTATGGTGTGACCAGGGAAATTGAGGCAATTAAACAGACCGGACAGTGCAAAAGACTTTTGGGAAAAAATACGGGGAAACTCAAGGCGGCAGGACATTTTAAAGTAGCTCCCGGACTGCCCAAGATGCATCAGCTTTGCGGGAGCTTTGGAGAGATGCAGATGGGTGGCGTGGAGACCTGTCCGGAAGGACTCAAAATTACGGGGGCGGTGCTGGTACGCACGGTGTATACCACGGCGGACGCAGATGTGCCGATCTATTGCCTCAAAGGGACGCTGCCCTTCTCCTATGTGCTGGAAATCGCGGGGGTAGATGCGGACTGCATTTATGAGGTGGAGCCTGCCCTGGACGAACTGACCGTCTCCATGCTGGACAGCGACGAGACGGATGTCAAGGCGGTGCTTTCCTTTAAAGGACTGGTTTGCACGGTTCATGAGGAGCCGGTGATCACCGATGTGAAGGTGACGAACCTGGATCCGGAAAAGCTGGCGGCGCTTCCGGGGATTGTGGCTTATATCGTAAAGAGCGGCGACAGCCTTTGGAATATCGGTAAAAAATATTATGTGCCCATCGCCAGAATGAAGGAGATGAACGACCTGACCAGCGATGAAATCAAACCCGGTGATAAACTGTTGGTGGTGAAGGGGTTTTAAAGGGACAGATGGCAGTAGGGCGGAAAAACGTGCTCCCATCGGATGTTTTGCGCCCTGCTGCAGGGAAAGCCCCGTGCTTTGGGGAATCTCTTCCACCGCCGGCATCACGGCTCCCGTAACTGTTTCATGTGTTCGTCTGCAAAAACAACCATGTTTCGGCCGCTTTTTTTGGCATCGTATAACATTGCGTCCGCAACGTTTAAGTAAAAGTCATAAGAGCTTTTCGTGTCGGGGATGACCGTGACGCCCCCGATACTGACCGTAACCCATTCGGATACGGACGGGTCATGGGGAATGTGGAGGTTTTCTATTGCCTGACGGATTTTTACCAAATGTTCAAATATCTGTTTTGCGTCATATCCCACAAGAAGGGCCACAAGTTCTTCACCCCCATAGCGGGCAAGGAAATCCGTACTGCGCTGCAGTTGGGATGCCGCTGTTTGGGCAACGGCGGCGATCACCTTATCCCCTGCAGGATGCCCGAAGGTGTCGTTATATAATTTGAAGCGGTCGATGTCAAACATACAGATGGTAAACGAAACATGCAGCCGTATCGCTTCATTCCATTTCGTAATGCTGTATTGCTCGTATCTGCGTCTGTTGGCAATTCCGGTCAGCTGGTCGGTCATGGATTGATACTCGACCTGTCTGCGGTACCGGTACAGTTTAATGTGTGTGTGAACCCGCGCTTTGGTAATCAGGGCATTGAAGGGTTTGGTAATATAGTCAACGGCTCCTAAGACAAGCCCGCGCTGCTCGCTTGTCGCATCGGAAAGACTGGTAATTAATATGACAGGGATGCTCTGGGTAATGATTTCTTCCTGTAGTTTTTTCAACAGGGTAAAACCGTCCATTTCCGGCATTACTACGTCTAACAGGATGAGTGAAAAGTCTCCTTTGCTTGCATGGTGCAGTCCGTTTTCCGCTGTTTGTGCGACGGTAACATCATATTCGTCTTCCAAAATGGATTTTAATTGGGCCGCCTGCACCATGCTGTCGTCAACAATCAAAATTTTTTCCATTATAATACGCTCCTTATAAAATTGCTAAATAAAGCTGTTTTATAATATTCCCCTTGGTAAGTAAATGTTTATTTACGGCATTGCCAAAGAAAAACCGCCGACTGGCGGTAGAATCCGGTGTGTATGTAGTTCTATTTTTGTTTCAGGTATTTCTTTGGTTTCAAATAGCCGCTCAACCCCACAGTCAAAAATTCAAATACGGTATCTTCCGTTTCCCGGTCATTGGGAAGTAAGCCTTCCACCACATATTTGGCATACATCACGGTGCTGGTGAGCACATGAAGCCACAGCACATCCTGGTTAATACAGCGTAGGCCAGGGAAAGCGTCCATGAATGCGAGAACCATATTCACAAAACTTCCGAAGTAATTCACCTCCCGCGCCTTATCATATTGGGGAAAGGCAGCACTGTCCCGAAAACGGAAGTAGAAAACCGTTTCGTCCGGATGGGCAGTCCAGAACCGGAAATAGGGAAGCCATAAACTCTTCACGGCGCTTATTGGGTCGGTGAGCATGACAAGCGGGTTAAACTGCAGCTGATCAAAAATCGCTGCCGCTTGTTTGTCCACGTAGATAAAACACTCTATGAGCAGCTGCTCTTTACTTTCAAAATAGCGGTATAATGCACCGGGAGAAATTCCGGCAAATTCGCTGACGTTCTGGACGCGCACACCTTCGAGGCCGTATTGGCGCACGGCCTTCATTGTTGCGAATATAATCCTCGTTTTGGTATCATCCAGAGTAATCACATCCTCCCGTATTCTTTGCGTTTACACCCTTTTGTCCAAGCATGAATTATACAGGAATTTATCCCTTTTGACAATACTTTTTTATCCCCAGCCATGAAAATCAATTTTACAGGAGGGGGACGGGGAATGGGCGTCTTTCTGGCTGCCTTTTAGCCCTGCCTTGGGGCGAAAGATAACCCAAGATGCCTATTGACAAAACGGGGAAGATTGTTCTAAAATGAATACAATCGTTGTATACAAAATGCAAGACAGATACAATAATGGACAAAGGGGCGGCTTTGGGATAGGAGCAGGGATGGATGGCATAAGCTTGGAGGCGATGGCAAAGATCAATTTGGGGCTGGACGTATTGCGCCGCAGGGAAGACGGATACCACGAAGTGAAAATGGTAATGCAGACGGTGGGCATCTGTGACAGGCTGGAATTTAACAGGCGGCACGGCAGTGAAATCCGAATCAGGACGGACAAAGCGCAGATTCCCTGCGACGAAGGGAATCTGGTATATAAAGCAATCCGCATGGTCAGGGAAACATATCACATTCCGGACGGAATGGAGGTATGTCTTGAGAAAAATATCCCCATAGCGGCAGGTATGGCAGGGGGCAGCACGGATGCGGCAGCGGCCATTCACGCCATGGACCGCCTTTTTGGACTGGGACTTTCCCTGGAGGAAAAGCAGAAGATCGGCGTAAGGATCGGGGCGGACGTGCCTTACTGCCTGCTGGGGGGGACGGCGCTTTGCGAAGGGATCGGGGAGGTGTTGACGCCGCTTCCGGCGGCCCCGCAGGCTTTTTTGGTGGTGGCAAAGCCGGAAGTGGATGTATCTACGAAGCTTGTATACGAAAACCTGCACATTGACCGTTTGACACAGCATCCGGACATTGACGGGATGGTGGACAGTATTCGCGGCGGCGATTTGGCCGGGATAGCGGGGAGGCTTGGGAATGTATTGGAGACGGTTACGGCAAAGCGGTATCCGGTAATTGCCCAAATCAAAGCCTTTTTGATAGAGCAGGGGGCGTTGGGCGCGCTGATGAGCGGCAGCGGCCCTACCGTATTCGGAATTTTTAAGGAGAAGGAAAAAGCCCGGGAGGCATACGAAGCTGTGGTTGGGCGGGGATTTACGAGGCAGGTATACCTGACTGCGTTTGCGGGGAAGGCAAATGCCGGATGAAGGAAACGCCTTGGAAGGATTGCGGTATCGCAGGCTGCGGTGTGGGACAAAAAACCGTTTTTTGGATTAACGGGAGCGGACGAAATGAAGGAATTTGAAAATCATATGGAATATGCATATCTGCCGTTGCGGGACGTGGTATTCCGCACACTCAGGCAGAGCATTTTGACAGGGGAACTCAAACCGGGCGAGCGGTTGATGGAGATTCACCTTGCCGATAAGCTGGGGGTCTCCAGAACGCCCATCCGCGAGGCGATCCGTATGCTGGAACTGGAAGGGCTTGTGACCATGATTCCCAGGCGGGGGGCGGAGGTGGCGCAGATTACGGAGAAAAACCTCCGGGAGGTATTGGAGGTGCGCAGCGCGCTGGACGCTTTGGCCGTGGAACTTGCCTGCGAAAGAATCACGAAGGCGGAATTGGAGGAACTGCGCAATGCTTGCGAGCATTTTGCGGAGGAGACCAAGCGCAGGGATGCCAACCGGGTGGCGCAGGCCGATGTGGCCCTGCATGACATCATTTTGGCGGCGAGCCGGAACGAAAAGCTGGTACAGATGATTGGGAACGTTTCCCAGCAGATGTACCGTTACCGGCTGGAGTATGTCAAAGATGAGGCCCACTATGAAGCTTTGATCCAAGAGCACCAAAAGATTTATGAGGCGATTTGCAGGCGGGACCGGGAAGGCGGGGCAAAAGCCATTCGGGTGCATATCGACAACCAGGAGAAAGCGGTTATCCGGATGATCACGGAAAGAAAAAAGAAATGAAGGCTGCATGAATAGAAGGCACGCGGACGGGCTATGCTTAAGAGACAGGAGCGCCGCAAAAGGCGCGGCCGGGAAAATTCCCGGTTGAATGCCCGCTTAAAACGGGCGGATGGGAGTAAGCATGGAAAAGCGTCTGCGTGCCGGTATTTTGTTTTTGACAATTACAATGTTCTGGGGGATAATATATCCGCAGTACACGCTCACGGAGGATATGTATAGGGTAACCAAGGGAGGGAAAGCCGTGGAGAAGGACTGCCCGAAGGATTACTGGAATATTATGAAAGCAGGGCAGGGAGAGGTGGAACTGCGGTTCGCGCTGTTTGAAAAGGTAGAGGAATGGTTTGGGGAGAAAAAAGCGCGGCATGGAGGTTGTGATGGAGAATGAGGAGAAGAGGGGGATGCCAATCGGCGTCTTTGATTCCGGCATCGGGGGAATGACGGTGGTGAGGGAGATTATGCGGCAGCTGCCCCATGAACGGATTGTTTATTTTGGGGATACCGCCAGGGTGCCCTACGGGAACAAATCCCGGGAGACGGTGACGCGTTATTCCCGGCAGATCGTACGCTTTTTGCAGACGATGCGTGTTAAAGCCATTGTGGTGGCATGCAATACGGTGAGCGCCTATGCCCTGGACGAATTGGAGGGGGAAATTGACCTGCCGGTTATCGGGGTGGTAAAGCCGGGTGCGAAGGTGGCCGCACAGGTTACGCAAAACGGGCGCATCGGCGTCATCGGTACGCAGGCGACGGTCGGGAGCGGCATTTATACTACATATATCCAAAGGATGAACCCAAAGGCGGAGGTGATCGGGAAAGCCTGCCCCCTGTTTGTCCCTTTGGTGGAGGAGGGGTTGTGGCAGGATCCGGTGACGGACGAGATTGCCATGCGCTATTTGGGGGGACTCATTGACAGTCAGATCGACACCCTGATATTGGGATGTACCCATTATCCGCTGATCCGCTCCACGGTGGGAAAAGTCATGGGGGAGCATGTGACGCTGGTGAATCCCGCCTATGAAACTGCGCGGGAATTAAAAGAACTTTTGCAAAAAAATGGACTTTCCAGCGACAAAACGCCGCAGCTTGGGACGAACTGGCATCAGTTTTTTGTCAGTGACGGGGCGGAGCAGTTTATTCATTTTGCAAACTCCATTATCAAATACGGCGTGTTGAGCGCAAAAGTGATTCCGATAGAGGATTTTTAATTATGACGAAAGACGTAATGATTTCCATCCGGGGACTTCATTTTATGGAAAACGCTTCAGAGGATGATATTGAGACCGTGCAGCAGGGGGAATACCGTTTTTGCAACGGAAGCCATTACCTGATATTTGACGAGTATATGGAAGGCTTTCGGGAACCGGCGAAAAACCTTTTGCATTTCAAGAATGGGGAACTGACCCTGACCAAGCGGGGGCTTTTGAATGTGCAGATGTTTTTTGAGGAGGGGAAGAAAAACCTGAGCAGGTACCGTACCCCTTTCGGCGTCATCATGATCGGAATGGATACGAGCAGGGTGGAGGTTGTAGAAACGGACGGGGAGATTCGTCTGGAGGTGGATTATGCACTGGAGGCGAACTATCAGTATGTGGCGGACTGCAGCATTGCCATTTTTGTACGGGAACGCGGCAACAGCCTGCACCTTGCGGGTGAGGAAGGATGTACTTAAAAAAGTGGCGGATGACGCAGCAGGCCAGGATTATCTGGGCCGTTACCGGAAAAACTGTTGCTATTCACGGGTATGAGAACATGATACAAAACTAAAAGATTCCTTAATTTCTGTAGGTTAGGTTTTACAAGAAAACATTTTTGTGCTATTCTTATGTGGGAAAAGATTTGTATTTTGGATCATACATAATGACAGAGGCATGAAAGATGGGCGACAGACAGGACTTTTCCGAGATCGGGGACAAAATCCGCCGGGCGATACAGGATGCGGTGGATACCGGGGATTTCGGACAGATTAACGATATTGTGACAGGCACGGTGGGAGGCGCGATGGAGGAAGTGCGCCGTCAGGTCAATCAGGCGCATGAGAGGATCAACAAGCCGTTCGGGGAGTGGAAGCCAAAGGGCAGCGGGAAGGAGACTGTGCGGGAGGCGGACGCAAGGGATTATGCCGGGCGGTACCGGGGCGGGCGGATGCATTTTTCCCCCAGAACCATGTATTCGAGCCAGGCGCCGGGCGGACAAGTGCAGGAAGCGGACGGGGCGGGGACGGCTTTGCAGGAAAGCGGTACGAGGGCCCTGTCATTGCGGTATATGCGTAAAACCGGCAAAGTAGCCGGTATTTTGTACACAGTTTTTGGCAGCATAGGGCTGGGGATTTCCAGCCTGCTTACTTTAGGGTTTTTGATTACATGGCTGGCTGCGGGAGAGAATCCGTGGGTGTCTTTGACGGTCGCTTTTAGCCTGATAACCGGTGGTTTTGCCGTCATGATGGGAAAAGGCTGCGGACTGCTGGGGAGATTGAAACGGGCAGAGCGGTATCTTTTGATGGCAAAAGACCGGATGTATCTGGAGATAGGCGAATTGGCCGCCCGTACCGGGCAGAGTGTCCGCAAGGTCCGCAGGGATGTGCGGGATATGCTGCGTGCCGGGATTTTCACGGAGGGGCATCTGGATAACCGGGAACAGGTATTGGCATTGAGCGACGAGGCCTGGCGGGAATATGCGGGTGGTCAGGCGCAGATTGAGAGTGGCAGGCGGCAGGAGCAGGAAGTGCAGGAGGAAGAGGAAGAGGTTTTACGGGAAGGGGCAGACCCGACTGCGGAGCAGCAGATTGAGCAGGAGGGACGGGCCTATATGGAACGGCTTAGGCAGCTGAATTTAGAGATCCCGGGCGAGGTAATTTCCAACAAGCTTTACCAGCTGGATTACCTGCTCCAGCGTATTTTCATGGTACTAAAGGAGCATCCGGAGAAGTGTCCGCAGATGCGTAAATTTATGGATTATTATCTGCCGACCACCGTAAAGCTGGTAGAGTCCTATGCGGATTTTGACCGTGCCGGTGTGCAGGGGGATAATATCAGGACCGCGAAATCGGAGATCGAAAAAACGATGGATACCATCAATCAGGCCTTTGAGAAGCTGTTGGATGATATGTATCAGGATGCGGCCTTTGAGGCGGCGGCGGATGCAAAAGTGTTAAAGACCGTATTGGCGCAGGATGGCTATATGAAGAGTGAATTTTCGGTAGATGCACAAAAAGAGGGGGAATAAGGACATGGGACAGGATTTGGAAGCTTTACTGCAGGAAGCGCCGACACTGACGCTGGAGCCCTTGGTGGAGGAAAAGCAGGAACCGGCGGTAGCACAGGAGGCAAAGCCGGAGGAAGTGGCGCAGGAAGCGGAGAAACTCCGGGAAATTCTGACCCCGGCGGAGCAGCGTCAGGTCGATGAATTTGTCAAACAGATCGATATCACCAATTCGCAGGTGGTTTTGCAGTATGGGGCAAGTTCCCAGAAAAAAATTGCGGATTTTTCCGAAGTGGCGCTGGGCAATGTGCGCACGAAGGATTTGGGGGAAATCGGGAACGATTTGGCATCCGTGGTAACGGAACTGAGAAGCTTTGACGAGGAGGAAGAGGAAAAAGGCTTTCTGGGCTTTTTTAAGAAGAGTTCCAACCGGCTGGAAGGCATGAAGGCAAAGTACGCCAAGGCCGAGGTGAATGTAAACCGTATCTGCAAGGTGCTGGAGGGACACCAAATCCAGCTTTTGAAGGATGCGGCGATGCTGGACCAGATGTATCAGCTGAATTTGAATTATTATAAAGAACTGTCCATGTATATTCTTGCAGGCAAGAAGAAGCTGGAGGAAGTACGGACCGGGGAATTGCAGCAGCTTTTGGCGCGGGCGGAGGAGAGCGGTTTGCCGGAGGATGCCCAGAAGGCCAAGGATTTATCGGAGTTGTGCAACCGTTTTGAAAAGAAGGTGTATGATCTGGAACTGACGAGAACGGTTTCCATGCAGATGGCACCGCAGATACGCCTGATCCAGAGCAATGATACGGTGATGTCCGAAAAGATACAGTCCACGCTGGTGAACACGATTCCGCTGTGGAAGAGCCAGATGGTGCTGGCCATCGGTGTGAACCATTCCGCACAGGCGGCGAAGGCGCAGCGTGAGGTGACGGATATGACCAATACGCTGCTGCGTAAGAATGCGGAGGCGCTTAAGCTTGCCACGGTGGAAACCGCGAAGGAGGCGGAACGTGGGATTGTGGACATTGAGACCTTGAAGCAGACCAACGAGACCCTGATTTCCACGTTGGATGAAGTGATGCATATTCAGGAGGAAGGACGCAATAAGCGCAGGGAAGCGGAGGCCGAGCTTTTGCAGATTGAGGGCGCGATGCGTGCCAAGATGCTGGAAATCAGTAAGAAGTAAGTTATGGCTGCCGCCCGGTATTGAAAGGATAAACGGGCGTCGGTACCCCGGTGGACGATAACCACCGGGGTAAACTTTTTGTAACTGTTTGCCAAGGAAAAGCGGTAACGGTCTTCATGCGCGGTTTTGCTGCATCTTCGTTACATTTTGGCTGAAGGCTGAAATATAACTGTCGGTAGGAAAAAAAGGAGCTAAGGTAAAATGATTGCGAATTATCATACACATACCTGGAGGTGCAAGCACGCCTTAGGCAGGGAGAAGGAATATGTGGAACAGGCCATTGCAGGCGGGCTTAAAATCCTTGGATTTTCGGACCATACGCCGTATCCGTTTCCGGACGGGTATGTGTCCGGAATCCGTATGGCGGTTTCGCAGCTGGAGGGGTATGCCGATACGGTGCTTTCGCTGAAAGAGTCGTATAAAAACGATATTGAAATTCATCTCGGACTTGAGGTGGAATACTATTTGCCGTATTTTTCGGAACTTTTGCGGATTGTATCGGATTATCCGGTGGAATATTTCCTGTTGGCACAGCACTTTGTGGGGGATGAAAAGGACGGGCCTTACAGCGGCCGCCGGACGAGGGATGAAGACATTCTGCGGGCTTATTGCAGACAGACCGGGGAGGCGCTGGAGACGGGACGCTTTTCCTGCTTTGCGCATCCGGATTTGCTTTGCTTTGACGGGGATATGGCCGTGTATGAGCAGGAAATGCGCGGGCTTGTCCGCAGGGCGAGGGCGTGCAATATACCGTTGGAAATCAACTTCCTTGGATTGGCTGAGGGGCGGCATTATCCGTATGGGCGGTTTTGGGAAATTGCCGGGGAGGAAGGCTGTGAGGTGGTTTTCGGTGCGGATGCCCATTCCCCGGAGGCTGTTTGGAATCCGCAGGCCTACTCGGAGGCAATGCATATGGTGGAAAAATACGGGCTTTGTTTAAGGGACACACTGAAACTGCGCAAACCGGTATAAACATGGCCCGAACGGTCTGGCGGGACAGACGGCGATGGGGGATGCGGAATATGGGAAAGCGGGAAAAAGCCCTTCGCTTGGGGGCGATATTGATTTCGGCGGTATTTGCCTGTGCGTTTCTGGTGATGGGCCGGAAGGCTATGGCTGCACAAAACGCCGGGGTCCAGGGGGATTTGCGGTGGGAATATGAGGCATACCGTAATCGTTTGGAGGGGATCCGGACGAGGGATGCAATCGGTGAAAACGGATTTGGGATTTTGGAGGAACAGGTTTTTGAGGTAACGCTGGAAAACCTTGGAGATGTGTTTTTTTTGCCAGCCCTTGATGAGACGTATCACCGGCTGGCGCTTTTTTTTGCGGATGCGGATGGAAACATTGTTTATGCCACGGACTGTCTGGAGATGAATTACGGAAATGCCGGGGCCCTCAATCAGCAGGTTTATGGGATTTCGGCGGTTTCCTTTCAGGATGTCAACAGTGATTTTATGACGGATATCGTGCTGATTGCTTCCTGTGCACGTGCTGCGGGAGGCTCGTATCAGGTAGGGGAGGTCTTGTTTGCGGACGGGGACGGCTTTTACCGGGACTGGCGGATTTCCGACAAATTAAACCGGTTCGGGATGAACAAGAGCATTGATTTTATTACGGCTTATGTCAGGGACCGTAAATCAACGGAATTTTTGTATACCGCAACGACCCTTGAAGAGCTTTTGGATAACGGGTTTGTGATTGCCAAAGAGCAAAGCTATACGAGGGAATTTGAAAAGCTGGGAAGGCTTTTGGTTGCGCCGGGGGGGATTACCATTGCGGATTACGAGATTTTCATGATCTATCTGGTCGATGAACGCGGGACGATTGTATGGAGCTTCCAGCCAATGGGTACACATGACAATTTATACGCGCTGCGCGGCATCAATTGCAGGGACATAGACGGGGACGGACTGAAGGATATTGTCGTGCTGGCGCGCTACAGTGACGAGACAGGGCCGGGAAAACAGCAGATTGTGAGTGATTTCGAGATTTATTACCAGAGAACCGGGGGCTTTTCCACGGATACGGCGTTTAAGAAGCGGTTTTCCTGCGATGAAAATACAAAGATGGAGGATTTGGTGCGGCAGGCACGGGCTTATTGGGGGTATATTGAAAATGATTCGGATATTGATCGTGGATGACGAGAAGCCGATTTGTGATTTGATTGATTTGAATTTGTCTGCGGCAGGCTATTGCTGCGCTGCGGTACAGGACGGCCTTGCGGCAGTGGAACGGATTGAGAAGGAAACGTTTGATTTGATTTTGCTGGATATCATGCTGCCCGGTGCGAGTGGATACGATATTATGGAATATATCCGGCCGTTGGGAATACCGGTTATTTTTATTACGGCAAAGCATGCGGTCAGGGATAAGGTGAAAGGGCTAAAACTCGGGGCGGACGATTACCTGGTGAAACCCTTTGACGTGGTGGAACTGACGGCACGGGTGGAGGCGGTGCTGCGGCGTTATAATAAATCCAACCAGGTGCTCACGGCAGGGGATGTGACGGTGGATGTGGAGGCGCGCCGCGTGAGCAAGGCGGGACGCCCCGTTGCTTTGACCAACAAGGAATTTGGCCTGCTTTTGCTTTTCATGCAGAACAAAAATATTGCCCTGTTCCGGGAAACCCTCTATGAGAAGGTGTGGGAGGGGGAGTACATTGGGGACAGCCGTACACTGGACCTGCATGTGCAGAGACTGCGGAAAAAACTGGGGTGGGAGCAAAAGCTTGCGGCGGTTTATAAGGTGGGCTACCGCTTGGAGGAGCTGGACTGAATGAAATTTTCCCTGAAACTTTTAGCCGCCACGGTTATGGTGCTGGCGGCAGCGTTGGGCTTTACCGGTTACTTTTTTGTAAATTATGTGTTTGATACATCCCTTTCCAGGGAAGCACGCCAGGCGCTTGACGAAAACAGCATTCTGCGGTTTGCCTTTGAGACGGCGGCGCTGAATGTTCCAGCAAAATACGATGTACTGCAGGATCATACGGTGGAGCAGATTGCATCCAATTTGGAGACTTCCGGACAGAGCGCCAGAAGGCTGCTTCGGCTTTGTGATGAACAAAAGGAGATTTTGTTTGCCAGCGAGGGGTTTAGCGCCGATGGGATGCTGCTTTTACAGACGGACGGTAAGACGAGGACCTGGCAGGTGATTGCGCTGGAAGGACGGTATTACGTGCAGACGGGTAGCACGGTCAACGCGTTGGACCGGGTGCTGTATCTGGAAACCCTGCGGGATGTTTCGGAGGTGTTTGCGGAGCGGGATCTTGGTTTTGCGGTGTACCGGCGGGTGACGGCAGTCATGCTGGTTTTGGGAGCGTGTATCATGCATTTTATTGCCTCGTGGCTAACAAGGCCCATCCGGCAGCTTAAAAAGGCGACCAAGCGGATGGCGGCGGGCGAGTATGGCTACCGGGCAAAGCGTGTCAGCAATGATGAACTGGGGCAGCTGACAAGGGATTTTAACCGGATGGCGGGGGCCCTGGAAGAAAATATGCATGAACTGGAGCTTCCTGTATAATTCAAATATAGGAAATTCCAAGAAGGGTGGTTGATAA